>VYDF01000074.1 GCA_009843565.1 Acidimicrobiia bacterium
CAAATACACTCAGTAGTTATGGAATAAAGGGATCGGGTTAAAGACATTCCCGGACATCACGCTGACCCATCTGCCCTGAACAACCACCGGGGGAGGTCGGCATGAGACACATGGTCAAAGAGAGAGGAAGGAATACAAAATGTCGACGGAAATCATCACAATTATCATCACGATAATAAGCGCCAACATAGCGTTGGCCGGTCTTGGCCTTGGCCTGGTCACCTGGGTACGCCAGGATATGAAAGAGCAGGGTCGGGAACTTCGCAATATGATTACGGAGCAGGGCCAGGAACTTCGCAATATGATTACGGAGCAGGGCCAGAAACACAGCAAGGAGCTTGCAGAGCAGGGTAAGGAGATTGAGGCAGTGAAAAAGGAAATTGGGGGAGTGAAAATCGAAGTTGCCTCCCTCAGAGCCACCGTGGAAACCTACTTCCGGGTCCGGGTGGACCCACCCCAAACTGCAGCCGTGGCGGAACCCCCCGAGGACTACGGCGCGGATTGATCTCCCCCCAGCCGGGGTCAGGTCGCACAATGCACACATCCCGTCCCCCGCCTTGACAAACCAGCCTCCAGTGACGACAATTGTGACTGGTGCCTTTGGCTGTCCAGGACGGGACTCGAACCCGTAAGGCTTGTAGCCTTAGACTACAAATACCGGGGGGGTGACAACCCCCTGTGTTTACCAGTTTCACCACCTGGGCAAGAACAACCCGCCCCTCTCGGGGGGCGGGTTTTTTATTGACAAGCCATAATCCGTTTACGATAATTATGACTGGTGCCTTTGGCTGCCCAGGACGGGACTCGAACCCGTAAGGCTTGTAGGTTGTGCTACAAATACCGGGGGGTCAGCAACCCCCTGTGTTTACCAGTTTCACCACCTGGGCAAGAACAACCCGTCCCTCTCGGGGGACGGGTTTTTTATTGCCCTTAGTGTATATATCTCCCTTTGAAGTTTTTGTGAGAAAACTCACATTTTCTCGAAGAAAACATGCCGCCCCACCCCCGGACAGGCTATAATCAGTCCTGAGGCTGAGGCTTCAGAACAAGAGGACCATCACGGATTCCAGGAGACAACACAAATGGACAAACAGACCATACACCTGATAACGCTGATCATAGCCATCATAGGTTCCAACGCCTGGAGCCATACCAGCCTGTCCGAGCGGATCAGTGGAGTGGAGAACAGGCTGTCCGATCGGATTGTTTCCCTGGAGGCGCGCATTACTGCCCTGGAGGCGCGCGTGGATAAGATTGACAAGCGCCTTGTTATCGTGGAAACCAGCCTGAAGGCCAACAACCAGTATATCGCCAGTGTCCTGGGTCAACGGTTGCAGCATCCTGACGCCTCCGGCGAGCAGTGATTCAAGCGAGGGCGTGGCTTATTCCTTGAGCAGATTCTCCGTTACGCGATTTTTTCTGTGGAGGGGAGATATATGCACTAATGGGCAATAAAAAACCCGCCCCCGAGAGGGACGGGTTGTTCCTGCCCAGTGGTGATCAGCCCGGCTCAGTTCGTGCCGTAGTCTCCGCTATCCTCAGCCACGCGGCGGCCGGTGATGGCTTCACGCAGTCCTTCCATCAGTCCTTCCAGACGCGCCATGCGTTCCCGTAAGTCGTTTATTTCCTTGCGCAAACCGCCTACCTCCTCCCGCAAGCCACTTATCTCTTCTCGCTGGGTGCGCTGACCATTCAGAATAAGGCCAGCCAGCGCTATGCTGAAGCTGATGATCGTGGCGATAATTGTGATAAATTCCATCGACATCTTGTGTTCCTTCCTCTCTATTTAACCATGAGTCTCATGCCGACCCCCCGGTGGTTGTTCAGGATAGATGGGTCGGAGTGATGTCCGGGAATGTCTTTAACCCGGTCCCTTTATTCCTATGCCACTGAGTATATTTGTATGTTGTTGGGCCGTCAACAGGTTGTTGCCGGGTTTTGTGAGTTTTCTCACAGAACCGCGTAGATCATTTTATTAGCATGTGAATGAGCAGGATGCCAATAAAAAACCCGCCCCCCGGAGGGAGCGGGTTGTTCTTGCCCAGGTGGTGAAACTGGTAAACACAGGGGATTATCACTCCTCCGGTATTTGTAGTACACGCTACAAGCCTTACGGGTTCGAGTCCCGTCCTGGGCACCATAGGCACCAGCCACAATTATCGTTACTGGAGGTTGGTTTGTCAAGGCAGAGGGCGGGGTGACGGGTTGGAGGGCACAAATAAAACAGGGGCTGATTTAAACGGGTTGCCCCGTCTAAACGCCCCTGTGATCGTTTACTTCCGTGAAATCAGGACACCGGATTTGTGGGTGTCCTGTATTTACTGTATTTAATTGTGTCCCCGGAATTCCGAAATTCAGTCACTGCTCGCCGGGGACGTCAGGTTGCTGCAACCGTTGACCCAGGACACTGGCGATATACTGGTTGTTGGCCTTCAGGCTGGTTTCCACGATAATAAGTCGCTTGTCAATCTTATCCACGCGCGCCTCCAGGGAAACAATCCGATCGGACAGCCTGTTCTCCACTCCACTGATCCGCTCGGACAGGCTGGTATGGCTCCAGGCGTTGGAACCTATGATGGCTATGATCAGCGTTATCAGGTGTATGGTCTGTTTGTCCATTTGTGTTATCTCCTGGAATCCGTTTATAGAACCCTTGTTAATGAAGCTGCATAGCCAATTACATGTCCGTACGGGGGCGGAGGTTAATCCGCGCCGTAGTCCTCGGGGGGTTCCGCCACGGCTGCGGTTTGGGGTGGGTCCACCCGAACCCGGAAGTAGGTTTCCACAGTGGCTTTGAGGGCGGCAACTTCGACTTTTACTTCCGTAATCTCATCACTGTGTTTCTGCCCCTGCTCCGCAAGCTCCTTGCTGTGTTTCTGCCCCTGCTCCGTGATCCTCTTGTCAAGTTTATTCATATCCTGCCGCAGCCAGGCGAACAGGCCCATGATAAGCACGGCCAAGCTCGCGCCGACGGAGATAATACCGATGAGTTCCGGAGACATGTCAGACATGCTTCAAGTATGATGCATGAGTGGGA
>VYDF01000089.1 GCA_009843565.1 Acidimicrobiia bacterium
GTGCTGCTCGACGAGCCCACCGACGGCCTCGACCCGGTGCAGCGCGACGACATGCTGGCCCTCATCAGCCGGGTGGGCAGCGAATTCGGCATCGACATCCTGTTGTCGTCACACCTGTTGGAGGAGGTGGAGCGGGTGTGCGACTCGGTGGTGATCTTGGCCAACGGCGTGGTGGGCCACAGCGGCGCCCTGCACGACCTGGGGTCGGCCACCGCGGGGATACGGGTGGAGCTCGACTCCGATCCCCAACTGCTGGCCACAGCACTGGCCGCTCGGGGCGCGGAGGCCGCGGTCGATGGCCACACCCTCACGGTGACCGGTGTTGATGACGCTTCCGATCTGATTCGAGATCTGGTGGCCGATCTGGATCTGGGGCTGCGCCGGCTGGAGCCCCGGCGCACCACGCTCGAAGACGTGTTCATCGAGGCCTCCCAATGACCGAGGCCCGCATCCACGATCGGGGATACCTGGCCTACGACGGCGCCCGCCACGGCACTCGGCGGGCCATGATGAACCTGAGCTATCACACCGTGCAGCGGGTGCTGGGCCTGAAGCGGTCCAACTGGCAGAAAGTTCTCCCCGCACTCGCCCTGTTGATCGCGTTCATACCCGCCATCGTGTTCATTGGAATCGCCGCCTTCCTCCCTCGAGGCGAAGAACTGGGGCTGGATTCCACCGCCGACTACTACGGATTCATTACTGGTGCCCTCTTCCTGTTCACCGCGTTTGTCGCCCCGGAGGCGGTATGCACCGATCGCCGGAGCGGCATGCTGGGGCTGTATCTGGCATCGCCGCTGAGTCGGGACACCTATCTGATGGCCAAGTTCGCCGCCGTCGCCGCTGTATTGGGCACAATGACCCTGGGACCTCCGCTGCTGATGCTGATCGCCTACACCCTGGCCGACGCGGGACCCGAGGGAGTGGTTGGCTGGCTGACCGAATTGGGCCGAATCTTGGCGTCAGGCACTGCTGTGGCCGTTTTCTGGACGGCACTGTCGCTAGCGCTGTCCAGCCTCACCAGCCGGCGTGCTCTGGCCAGCGTGGGCATTTTTGTAGGTCTTTTGGCCAGCTCGGCGGTAGGCGACGGGCTCTCCGAAGGCGCGGAGATCGGCGACTCGTATGCCCTGCTCAATTTGGTCGGCCTGCCCTTAGAGGCCGTCTACCGCATCTTCGGCGAGACCAACACCGAAGGACCGCCCATCGGCGACGTTGACACCTGGGCGATATACCTGACCCTCATCGGGCTCATCGTTGCCTTCGGGGCGTTCGCCCGCTGGCGCTATCAGCGGATCGAGGTCCAAGGATGAGCCAAGCCCAAACCCAAGCCAGCCCTCCGCCCATGGTGCAGGCCACCGGCGTGTCCAAGTGGTTCGGGGATTTGGTGGCGGTTTCCGACGTGAGCTTTTCCATCGGCGCCGGGGTAACGGCTCTGCTGGGCCCCAACGGGGCGGGGAAGTCCACCATGCTGCGGATGATGTGCGGACTAGCCAAGCCCTCCAACGGTTCAGTGACCGTGCTGGGCAAGGATCCCCGTGGCGAGGTAGCTGTTCTGGGCCATATCGGCATGGCCCCCCAGCAGGAGTCGCTGCTCGACTACCTGAGCGGTCATGAATTTGTGGAGCTGGCCGCCCAATTGCACCACGTTGACAACCCAGTCGAGGCCGCCCGTGGGGCCATCCAGACCGTGGAGCTCGACCCCGACGATCCCCGTAAGCTGTCCACCTATTCCAAGGGCATGCGCCAGCGGATCAAGCTGGCCCAGGCCATCGTCCACGATCCACTGGTGATCGCCTTGGACGAACCCCTCACCGGCCTCGACCCCCGACAGCGGCGGGAGATGATCCAGCTCTTCCACCGGCTGGGGTCAGAGGGCAAATGCGTGATCGTGTCCAGCCACGTGCTTGACGAGGTCGAGCGATTCGGCTCTCGGGTACTGGTGATGGCCCAGGGGCGCCTGGCCGCCGAGGGAGACTTCCGCGAGATCCGCAACCTGATGGACGACCGACCGTTGCGCATCAGCATCCGCACCGATCAGCCCCGAGCGCTGGCCATTGCGCTGTTGGATCGCGGGGTGATCTCCGGATGCCGACTGGAAGCGAACAACTTGGTGGTGGTCGACACCTCGGATCCAACGGCATTCCGTCGGGCCGTGGCCCCGGCAGCCCGCGACCAGGATGCCTCGCTGCTGGAATTGCGCCCGCTCGACGACGACTTGGAAAGCGTCTTCCGATATCTGGTGATGCGATGAATCCCCACATCTACCGGGTGGTGATTCGCAGCCAGATCAGCACCGGCCGGTTGCTGGCCTTGGCCGGGCTGAGCGGGGTGGCCATCCTTCTTGCTTTCGTGGCCCGAGCAGCCGACGACCCGGTGGAAGTAGCCACCCGGAGCATGGGAACTTTCGGGACCAATGTCTTTGCCCCGTTCATCGCCTTGGCTCTGGGCTCAGCCGCCCTCGGCAACCTGGTGGAAGACCGCACCTTGGTGTACGTGTGGCTGCGTCCTGTTCCCCGCCACACCGTGGCCACCGCGGCATTCGCGGCTGTACTAACTGTGGTGGGCCCTGTAGTGGTTGCAGTGATGACCGTGGCCGCGGCCATCACCGGCGTAGACGACCTGCTGGTGGCCACCGCCGTGGCCACTGCGCTAGCGGTGTTCGCCTATTCGGGGCTGTTCCTGGCACTCGGGCTGCGATTCAAACGGTCGCTTCTGATCGGCTTGGGATACATCGCCATCTGGGAACTGCTGATGTCCCGACTGGGCGACTGGTTCGCCCGCCTCTCGGTGCGCAGCTACCCGATGAGCATCCTGTCCGACGCCACCGACGTGAGCATGCGGCTAGCCGACCGGTCCACACTGGCGTCGTATATCGTGCCGCTGGCCGTCGGCCTCGCCGGGCTGGTCTACACCTCGTGGCGACTGTCCCGCACCGAGATCGACTGACACTGGGGGCTGGCCGCAAGGCGGACCTAAGATGCCCCCATGCTTGACATGATGGTTGCCCCCACCGCCCAGCACATCGGAGAAGACGA
>VYDF01000008.1 GCA_009843565.1 Acidimicrobiia bacterium
GCTCCTCGGTGAGCACGATGGCCCGGTGCCGGTTATCCGAGTGCTGGGCGTGCCCAACGAGTACATCCCCCAGGGAGTGCCCGACCAGATTCTCGCCGACTGCGGCCTCGACGCCGCCGGTATCGCAGAAACCGCCCGCGAAGCGCTCGCCGTCAGGGTCTAGCGAATTGGCCTAAGACTTCCTTGACCGCCTCGCCGTAGGCGGCCAGTTTGGCCGGGCCTATACCGCTGATGGCCCGCAGTCCGGCGTCGGTGGTGGGGCGGTGGATCGCCAGCTCGACGAGGGTGGCGTTGCTGAACACGATGTACGCGGGTACATCGTCGGCCCGGCTGCGCACCAAGCGCCAGGCTTTCAGGGCCTCGAACGCGGCTGCGCCCAAGGGATCGGTTGGCGGCTGGGGCTTGGGGCGTTGAGCTGGTTTGGCCGATGAAGCCGGTTTCGACGGTGAGCTCGAGCCGACCACGACAGGGGGTGTGAGCAGGCCGGTTGTTGTGTCTGGGCGTGGTTCGGGAGGGGGTTCATATCGGGTGGTCAGCTCTTCTTGGAAGTCGGTGGTTGGGTTGCCGCAAATGAGGGTCACCGACTCCGAGCAACGGGTGATGGCCACGTGGAACACCCGCCGCTCCTCTTCGAGGTCGCCGGACAGACGGTGGGGAATCAATCCCTTCGACGCTTCATAGACGATCACATGGGGCCATTCCCGGCCCTTCACCCGATGGACGGTGGCCAGCTGGACTCCGTGGCCGCTGCCCTCGCCCTCGAACCCGTCCGATAGGCGACTGGCCAGCCACTGCCGGAAATCGACCGGGTCGGGATGCAGATGAGCCACTGAGATGAGGGCCCGAAGGTCGTCCCCATGGGCCGACCGGTCTACTGAGCGGCGGGATGCATCCAATCGGGAATCCAGACTGCCGCCCAGGCCCATCTCATCGCGCACCGTCTCCAGCAGCGACCGGGTGGTGATGCCGCCATCGGCCTGCTTGGCCTTCGCCCGCAGCATCTCCACATCGTCGGCGAACTCTCCCACCTTCTTGGACGACCGCTCGTCTTTGATCCTGCCCGCCAGCGCCTTGATCTGCGAGATACTCTGCTGTTCGGCTATCCACTCGATCACCCGGGGAGAGATGCCCCGGGGTGGGCGGCGGGCCGCGTCCGACAGTGCTCGCGACGGCAGGCCGCGCTCGGCGGCGGTGGCGATGTCGAGCCAGGCCAGTGCCGCGGCCACCCCGGTGCGCTCCAAGAACCCGAGGCCCACCGGCTGGTTGGACGGCACCCCCATGGTGCCGAGAACAGTCTGAGGTACCAGCAGAGTGCTGTTCACCCTCGTCAGCACAGCTACATCCTGGGGTCGGACACCGCCCTCGATCAGCGACGTGACCACTCGGCGCAGCACCGGGGCGCCGTCGGACGCAGATTCCACGATGATCGCCGAATTCGAGCCCTCGCTATCGAGGCGAGCCCGGTCCGGCGCGGCGGTGATCTGCTTGTCGATGCGGCGGCGATTGTGGCTCAGAAGGTTCGAGGCCGCATCCACCACCTCGGGAGGGCAGCGGTAGTTGACGTGTAGTTCGTGGCGCTGCGCTCCGGGGAAGTGCTTGTGGTAGTCAATCAGCCACTCCGGAGAAGCGCCGGAATAGCCGTAGATGGTCTGGTCGTCGTCGCCTACGCCGAAGACGTCCGACCGAGGTCCGGCCACCAGCCGCACCAGCAACAGGTGGGCCGGGGTGAGATCTTGGAACTCGTCCACCAGCAGAATGCCGCAGGTTCGGCGGGCGGCGGCTCGGGCGGCGGGATCACACAGGAGGATTTCGATGGCCCTGATGATCTGTTGGTCGAAATCCACCAGGCCGCGTTGGTCGAGCAGATCGACATACTGGGGGGCGATCACCGAGAAGTCGGGCACGTCGGGGCGATAGTCGCGCTCAACTTCGGCGGGGTTCCGCAGACCCAGCCGTGACGCTCCCAGCGCCTCGATCCAGGGGGCGAGTTGGTCGGTCATGGCCCGCCGCTTGCGGGGCACCATGCCGTCCAGCAGGTCCCGCACTTCCCGCTCATCCACCACCTCTACCCGACCGTGGTTTCGGGGGCGGGCAAACGGCCCGGTGCCGTTGCAGATGGCCAGCGCCAGGCTGTTCAGGGTTCGCACTTCCAGGCCGGGCAAATCAGCGGTGCGCTCTTGCATCTCGGCCCGGGCTCGCACATTGAACGCCACCAGACACACAGCCCGAGGTTCAACGCCCAGGTCGCGCACCAGGTAACGAGCTCGCTCGGTGAGCACTCGGGTTTTGCCCGACCCGGCCGGGGCCACGATGCTGGCGGCCCCGCCCAGATGGCCGACCGCGGCCCGCTGATCATCGGCTAGGTCGGCCTGGGGGGAAACGGGATTCAGCGCAACCAGGCTGCCAACTGACAGATTGGCAGCTGGAACCACTCCGGCTCCGAGCGTCTCAGGAGTGAACGCATTGAACGGACCGCCGTCGCACCACAGTGGCCCGCCATCGGTCACCACGTCTCCGGGCTCGTGAGGCTCCGCGCGCTTGGCCCCCAAAGCCATGGCCCGCTCGCTTGGCTCGAACCGAGGCCTCTCAGGGTCGCGGCAATCCACGGTGTTGGAAAGCAGCAGATGACGGAGCACCTCATCGGGCATGGTCAGACCCGGCTTGAGGTCCCACCACTGAGCGTGCATCACCGGTTCAGCCGGGGGCAGCTCGCCGTCTAACTCGATCACTACCGGGCTGCGCTCCACCCAAGCCCGCCTGAGCTCCCGGCCTATTTCGGAATCGAACGTCTCGGTGCGAAGGGTCAACCGACGGCAATCTGCCCACGCCTGAGGCGCTGCCTGCCCCACCCCGACCATCACGCTTCGGCCCAGGCACTCTGGCCCTCTCATGGCAACCCCGGGCTCGCGGCGGAAGGGGCTGATCGCTAGCTGCGGATGAGGGTGCCGGGGCGGGCCTCGGTGGGCTGGCCGTTTCGGAAGGTGACCTCTCCGGCACAGATGGTGGCGTCGTAACCGTCGGCTGATTGCA
>VYDF01000211.1 GCA_009843565.1 Acidimicrobiia bacterium
GCTTGCCGGAGTGCTGGCCGAATCAGTTGTTGCTGGAGACAAGCTCAACGCCGTAGTGGTGGGTATGGGCCTCAATGTGCGGACTGGAGCCGCGCCGCCCGAAGCTGCCGAATCGGCGGTCGCCTTGGAGGATGTGTGCGGCGCGATTGTGGATCGCGAGGACTTGCTGGCTGGTGTATTGACCCGGTTTTCGCATTGGATGGGCGGAATAGAGAAGGCGGGAGGACAAGCCGCCCTCATGGCTGCTGTTCGCCGAGAGTCGGCGACCCTGGGCCGCCGGGTTTCGGTGGAACTAGGTGACGGAACGGTGCTGGAGGGATTGGCCGAGGATTTGGATGAGCGGGGCGCTTTGCTCTTGGAGGGGGGGAGAAGGGTTGTGGTTGGAGATGTTGTGCACCTCAGGGGTCGATCTGAGTCGCCTTGAGTCGGGCGAAGGCTTCGGCAGCAGCTTGGGTGAGAGGGCCGGGAGCATCGGGCAGGGGGTGGCCGTCGACGGCATGGATGGGGTGAACATCTCGGGTGGTGGAGGTGAGAAACGCCTCGGCGGCAGTGGCCAGCGCCTCGAGCGGCACATCTCTCTCGAGTGCGCCGGTGAGCTCGATCACCAGCTGGCGGGTAACTCCAGCCAAGCATCCTGAGGACAGGGAGGGTGTGATCAGTTGGCCTTCATGGACGAGGAACACGTTGCTACCGGTGCCCTCGCACAATAGGCCCTGGGTGTTGGCGAAGATTGCCTCGCTGGCCCCGGTGTCTTTGGCCTCAGCAAGCGCCCTCACGTTGGCGCCGTAGGACACCGTCTTGAGGCCGGTCAGGGGGCCTTGCTCGTTGATGGTCCAGGGCATGGTGGCCACCGCGGTGGTGGCTGGCCACGGAGACTGGGGAGTGGCGGCCACCGTGGCAGTGGGCGGGCTGTCGCCGCGACTGCTGCCCAGCGGACCGGTGCCGCTGCTGACGGTCACCCGAAGCCGTCCCTCCTCAAGCCCATTGGCCTCGGCCACCTCGATCATGGCCTCTCGGAGCACGTCGGCCTCGGGCACCGTGACGCCCAGGTGCTTGCCCGAGTAGGCCAGTCGCTCTAGGTGGCGGCGAGCGGCAAACGGCATCCCCCGCACTATGGCCAGGGTCTCGAACACTGCGTCTCCCACTAACCAGCCGTGGTCGAACGGGGAGATCCGGGCTTGATCCTCGGGAACCAGCGCCCCGTTGATCCACACGATGCGGGTAGTCATTAGAGCACGTACTCTCCCGTGGCCACCGCCAGGAGACGCTTGGCCTTCAGCTCGGTCTCCTGCCACTCGTCTTCGGGGTCGCTGTCGTAAGTAATGCCCCCGCCGGTACCGAGATGAATGTGATTGTCCTCGATCCACAGGGTGCGGATGGCCACGTTCAGGTCGCCTCGCTGACGGTCGGCGTCAACCCAGCCCACCGCACCGCAGTACACCCCCCGGGGCAGTGGCTCCAGAGCGGCGATGGCGTCGAGAGCGGCCAGCTTGGGAGCGCCGGTGACCGACCCCGGAGGGAAGGTGGCATCGATGAGCTCAGGCCATCCGCAGCCCGGAGCCAGTCGTCCCCGAACGGTGCTAACCAGATGCACCAGTTCCGGATGGTGTTCCAAGGAGAACAGGGCAGGCACACTCACTGTTCCGTAGTCGCATACCCGCCCCAGATCGTTGCGAACGAGATCAACGATCATGAGGTTTTCTGCTTGGTCCTTGGGAGTCAGCCCCGACGGTTCGGCTGCGGTGCCTTTTATGGGGGACGACTCCACCCAGCAGCCGTTGCGTTCCAAGAAGCGCTCGGGGGAGGCCGAGGCGATGTGCACTCCATGGTCGGGCAGGCGCAGCACGGCCGCGTAGGGAGCAGGATTGCCATCGGCCAGCGCCGCTCCCAACGCGGCGATGTCGGTGTCGGGATCGATGAGAGGAGCGCTCAGTCGGCGGGTGAGGTTCACCTGGTAGACGTCGCCGGCCGCGATCATCTCCCGGATGGCCGATACTCCGGCGGCGAAGCCCTTGCGGTCGAGCGAACTACTCCACGTGTCGGCCGGGAGGCCCTTCCAGGGACGACCCCGCCAAGGACGCGCGGGGCGAACCGAGTCGAAGCGGGCGCACACTGCCTTGCCGCTGAAATCGATGGTCACCGCCCAGAAGCCGGTGGACTCCAAAGCGCCCAAATCGTCGGTGACGTCGACCAGCCTGGAACACAGGTGATGTCCCACCACGGCAACAGCCGCCATCTCCATCGGGTGCAGTGTACTTATTGCTTTCCCCAAAAGGGCACCGTTTGAGTTTCCGGGCTTTAATCGCACTCATCCGTTACTAGAGGGTGAACTCCCACGAATTGATCAGCCTCTTACACTGGCGGGCAATGAGGCGCGGTCGCAGGCGGCGAGTACGCAAGAGAACCTGGTGGCAGCTCATTGTGGTGCTCTTCGGATTGTTGGTCTTCGCCGCGGCAGTGGGCGGGGCGGCAGGTCTGGCGACGGTGAAGTCGCAGGTGAGCAAGATTCCCCGAGTGTCAGTCGGCCTGTCACTCTCTTTCGAGAAGCAGAGCAACTCGGAGGCCCAGAATTTCTTGTTGGTGGGAATCGACAGTGCCGAGGGGATAGACCCCGACAGCCCGATTCACATCGACAGGGAGGCAAACACCTTGCTGACCGACTCGGTGATCTTGGTGCGCATCGATCCTGATGCCGACCGGGTTGCGATGTTGTCCATACCCCGCGACCTCTGGGTGCCGATCGCCGGCAAAGGATGGAGCGAGCGGGTGAACGCTGCTCGGGGCATCGGCGGGGCCAGCACCCTCATTGAAACCGTGTCGGATTACTTGGGCGTGCCCATCCACCACTACGTGGAGATCAACTTTGCCGGATTCCTCCGGATCGTGGAGGCAGTAGACGGGGTGCCGGTGGAGATCGCCCAGCCCATCCGGGACGACTCGGTGGGTTTGAGGATCGAGCAGGCCGGGGTGGTTGCCCTCGACCCCGACACGGCGCTGGCCTATGTGCTGTCGGTGATACACATCTGGCG
>VYDF01000175.1 GCA_009843565.1 Acidimicrobiia bacterium
CGGATATAGCTTGCCACCACCAGACGCCGAGACCCCGCAGCCGGGGCTGTCGAGGTCACCTCCGTAGGCCAAACAAACCGCCGGGCGTTCGGGGAAGATGAGGGTTTTGCCGGTAGCGGTGGTAGCCTGATCTCACTTGGCTGAAGATTTCCGCCGAGCGGGCTGCCTCCGAGCTTCTTCTCTGATGCCGGGCAAGCTGCCCGAAGATGCGTAGCGCCTCGCTGACGGTTTAAGGCGCCGACCATCCCCCAAGCGCCCGCCTCACGCGGGCAAGGAGCCCCATGCCCCCCACTTTCGCCCAGTTGGGCGTGCCCGAATCCATCTGCCGCGCGCTCAAGCGCAGCGGCATCCACAAGCCGTTCGAAATCCAATCAGCCGTCATCGCCGACGCCATGGACGGCCGGGACATCTGCGGCCGAGCGCCCACCGGGTCGGGCAAGACGCTCGCCTTCGGCATCCCGCTGATCGCCAACGTCGGCCAAGCCCGGCCCCGGCGGCCGCGGGCGCTGATCCTGTCCCCCACCCGCGAGCTCGCCGACCAGATCGCGTCGGAGCTGCGCTCCATCTCCGGCCCGGTCAGCGTGGCCGCCGTCTACGGAGGCGTCGGCTACGCCAACCAGCGAAAGCAGCTGCAACGGGGGGTGGACATCCTGGTGGCCTGCCCCGGTCGGCTCGAAGACCTGATCGACCAGCGGGCGGTGAGCCTGAAAGAAGCCGACCAGGTGGTTATCGATGAGGCCGACCGCATGGCCGACATGGGGTTCCTACCCGCCGTCCGACGCATCCTCGACCAAACCGCCGCCCAGCGCCAGACCGTCATGTTCTCGGCCACCCTTGACAGTGACGTGGCCAAGCTCACCCGCGATTACCAGGATCGCCCCATCACCCATGAGGTAGGCGACGCCACCCCCGACATCAGGTCAGCGGATCACCGGTTCTGGACGGTGGAAAAGGCTGAGCGAGTCGATATCTGCGCCAATGTGATTTCGGCCGCAGGCCCGACGATCGTGTTCTGCCGGACCCGGCACGGATCAGATCGGCTGGCTCGCCAACTCACCCAGCGCGGCGTCAAGGCCGCCGCCATTCACGGCGGCCATGCCCAGAACCGCCGCACCCGAACGCTCAAAGAGTTCATCGACGGCCGAGTCGAGGCTCTGATCGCCACCGACGTCGCCGCTCGGGGGATCCACGTGGACTGCGTGGCATGCGTCATCCACTTCGACCCTCCCGAGGATCACAAGGCATATCTGCACCGCTCGGGCCGCACCGCCCGCGCTGGCCAGACCGGCCTCGTGGTGTCACTGGTCCAAACTGGCCAGCACGCCGACACCAAGAAGATCCAACAACGGCTCGATCTGCATGAGCCCATCACCAGTCCGAGACCTCTCGAACAAAGCGAAGCGCCCGCCCGTCGCCGCAAGCCATCTCATCCCCGGACGCAAGACCAAGGCAAGCAGAAGCCAAGAAGCCAACCCCAAGGCGACCGCAACCGACCCGTCCAGCAAAACAAGAGCCGCGGTGGGCGAAAGCCAAATGGCAAACCGCGGAGTCGCCCGCAGCAGCAGACGGGGCGAAAGCCCCGGAGCGGCGCCTCTTCTCGGTAGCGCGGCCGAATAATCAGGCCCGGCGGACAGCGAGGATGGCCACGTCGTCGCTGATGGTGCCGTCGGCGAAGTCCCGGGCCGCCTCCAAAAGCGACTTGCACAGCACGTCGGGCGACACGGTGGGATCGCGCCGCAGGTGCATGGCGATGCGGTCCTCGCCGAACTGGGCGTCGCCGTAGCGCACCTCGGCCAGGCCGTCGGTGTACATGAGCACCATGTCGCCGGTGTCGAGGGGGATCTCCTTGCTGAAGTAGGAGCTGTTGGCGTCCAGCATCAACAGGGCGCCGGTGGACCGCAGCGGCTGCACCTCCCGCTCGTGCCACAGCCAGGCCGCCGGGTGGCCCGCCGATGCGTAGCGCATGGTTTGGGCCTCGGTGTCGAACACCACCACCACCACCGAGATGAACTCCTCGGCCCTCTCGATCGACGACATCTGGGCGTTCAGCTCCTCCAGGGCCTGGGCCGGGTCGCGGAACTGGCGCAGAAACACCCGCAGCAGGTACTTGGCCTGGAAGGCGGTGATCGACGACTCGATGCCCCGCCCGGCCACATCGCCGATAACCGCGGCCACCCGGTTGGGACCCACCCGGAACACGTCGAAGAAGTCGCCGGCCATCACCCCTTCGCCGGCCTGGTACACCCGGCCCATCTCGTAGCCGACGAAGTCGGGCAGGTCGTCGGGGGCCAGGCGGCCGGCCCATGCCTGGGGGGCGAGGTCGCCCTGGCTCAAGGTCTCCTCGGCTCGACGCTCCATCTCGAACCGCTCCTGGGTGAGGCGGGCCTCGGCTACCGAGCGGCGCCCCCACCACAGCGGGAACAGGGCCGGCACCACCACCAGCAGCAGAACGAGGGCCGCCGCCCGGGATTCCACCGCCGCCATCACCGCGGCCACCACCGTCAGCGCCGCGTACAAAAGGGCGGCGTGGGCGTCCCGGCGGAAGCTCGACTGGGCCAGCGTGTAGGCCGCTTCGTAGGCCACCTCGCCTTCCTCGTCGTAGCCCACCCCGGCATGGGTGTGCTCCACGCGGAGCAGGAACCGATAGCGGAGCCGGGCCGACCGGGCGAACACCCACATGGCCACCGCGCACACCCCCGCGGTAATGGCCAGGAGAAGATTCTCCATCGCCGAAGGTTACCCCGCCGTTTTGTGGAGTTCTCGCCCTAATTGCGGCAATTATTCGCCGGAGCGGCGGCGAACCCGGAGCTTCACCGGAACCGACCCCAAATGAAACGCCTCCCGCAGACTGCGTTCCAAGTAGCGCAGATAGGTGCGGGGCAGGGTCCGGTTGGCAAACAGCGTGAAGGTGGGGGGATCGGTGGCCCCCTGGGTGGCGTACAGCACCCGGGCGCCGTCAGGGGCGGGATGGGCGGCTTGGGCGTCGCGCA
>VYDF01000137.1 GCA_009843565.1 Acidimicrobiia bacterium
CTCCAGGGTCAACGACTCTTCAGACACTCCCTTTTCCTGGGCAACGATCTTGCGAAAGGCCACGGTGTGCTGGGCGCACACCCCGTCGAGGTCGACGCCGAGGACGAACGGACCAGGGCTCATCGTCCCTTGGGGTGCCAGACGGTCTTGGTTTCGCAGAAGGCGTCGATGAGGTAGGGGCTCTGGGCAGCCTCATCGGCCCATTGCCGCTCGGCGGCCGACGCGCTTACCACCCGGGTGATTGTGGCCGCGGCCTGGCGGGTTGCAGCCGTGCCCTGCTCGGAGTCGCACCCGGTCAGGTCCAGCGAGTCCACCGCCACATGGCCAGCCAGCGGGGGGACGAGCTCATCGCGGTGTCCGGTGATGATGTTGACCACCCCAGCGGGCACGTCGCTCAGCGCCAGGGTTTCAGCCAAGGTGACAGCCGCTAACGGGCAGCGCTCGGAGGCCAGCACCACCGCCGTGTTGCCCGACACGATCACCGGAGCCAGCCTCGACACCAGGGGGATCAGGGGCGGTTCGTCGGGGGCCACGATCCCCACCACGCCGGTGGGCTCGGGCACGCTGAGGTTGAAATAGGGGCCGGCCACCAGGTTGGCCCCGCCCAGCACGGTGGCGAATTTGTCGGCCCAGCCGGCGTACCACACCCAGCGGTCGATGGCGGCGGCGGTCTCGTCGGCCGCGGTCGCCTCCGAGCATCCATCGCTTGCTCGGAGCACCTCGGCGCAAAACTCGTCGCGGCGCGACTCCATCACTTCGGCCACCCGGTACAAAATCTGGCCTCGGTTGTAGGCAGTGCGCCCGGCCCAGCCCTCTTGGGCCGAGCGGGCAGCGGCCACCGCGTCCCGGACGTCTTTGCGAGACCCCTTAACGGCGTGGGCCAAGAGCTGGCCCTCGGCCCCGACCACAGGGTACGACCGGCCCGACTCCGAGCGCTCAAACGCCCCGCCGATGAACTGCTTGTAGGTCTTGTTGACCGAGAGTCGGCTGCTCATGCGACTAACTCCACATAGGGCAATAGTCCGGCTCGGCCCCCTTCGCGGCCGTAGCCGCTCTCCCGATAGCCGCCGAACGGGCTGGCCGGGTCGAACCGGTTGAAGGTGTTGGCCCACACCACGCCAGCCTGCATCCGATCGGCCATCCACAAAATGCGCGACCCCTTCTCGGTCCAGATGCCAGCCGACAATCCATACGGGGTGTTGTTGGCCTTGGCCACCGCTTCCTCGGCGGTGCGGAAGGTGAGCACCGACAGCACCGGGCCGAAGATCTCCTCCTGGGCGATGCGGTGCGCGGTGGACACGTTGGTGAACAGAGCCGGCGGGTGAAAGAAGCCCCGCTCGGGCAGCACGCACGGCGGGGTGTACAGCTCGGCCCCCTCAGCCACGCCGGAGGCCACCAACTCGGTGATGCGGTCGAGTTGGGCCTGGGAGTTGATGGCCCCGATATCGGTGTTCTTGTCCAGCGGATCGCCCACCCGCAGGGTGTCCATGCGCCGCTGGAGCTTGCCCACCACGGTGTCGGCTACCGACTCCTGCACCAGCAACCGGGATCCGGCGCAGCACACCTGGCCGCCGTTGAAGTAGATGCCGTTGACGATGCCCTCGGTCACCTGATCCAGGGCGGCATCCTCGAACACGATGTTGGCTGCCTTGCCCCCCAATTCCAGGGTGAGCCGCTTGCCAGTGCCCGCTACCTCCGCGCCAATGGCCCGGCCCACGTCGGTAGACCCGGTGAACGCCACCTTGTCCACGCCGGGGTGGGACACCAGTGCTGCCCCGGTGGCGTCATCGCCAGTGACGATGTTGACCACGCCGGGAGGCAGTTCAGCGTCGCTCAGCACCTCGGCCAACAACAGCGCAGTAAGCGGTGTGGTGGGCGCCGGTTTGAGCACCACGGTGTTCCCGCAGGCCAAGGCAGGGGCCAGTTTCCAGGCCGCCATGAGCAGGGGAAAGTTCCAGGGGATGACCTGGGCAGCCACTCCTATCGGCGCGGCCCGGCGGCCGCTGAAGGCGTAGTCGAGCTTGTCGGCCCAGCCGGCGTAGTGAAAGAAGTGAGCCGCGGCCAACGGGATGTCGATATCGCGAGACTCCCGGATGGGCTTGCCCCCGTCCATGGTCTCCAACACCGCGAACTCCCGGGCCCGCTCTTGCAATAGTCGGGCCACTCGGTACAGGTACTTGGCTCGTTCGGCACCGGGCAGGTCCCGCCAGCCTCCCTCCCACGCGGCCCGGGCCGCAGCAACCGCCCGGTCTACATCGGAGGTGTCGGCCACGCTGACCTCGGCCAGTGCCTCCCCGGTGGCAGGGTTGACGGTGGGGACCAGCCGACCGGCGACGGGCTCCACCATCTCGCCTCCCACAAACAGGCCGTACTGCGAGGCCAAGCGCACCGGGGCGGTGGATTCGGGGGCGGGGGCATACTCGAGGCTGAAGTCGCCGACGGGCTCCACCTCATGTCCAGGATTCGAGGGGCTAGTCAACGCTGAAGTCCTCCCGCCGCTGGTAGCGGCCGTCTCGGAGCCTGGCTCGCTGCATCAATACGTCGTTGAGCAGGCTGGAGGCACCCAGGCGGAACCGCTCCGGGGTTAGCCACCCTGGTCCTAGCGTTTCGCCCACGATCACCAGGTAGTGCCACGCTTGCTTGGCGGTGCGGATGCCCCCGGCCAGCTTGAGGCCCACGGCACGCCCAGTCTGCTCGGCCATGTCCCGTATGGCTTCGGCCATGCACAAGGCGGTGGCAGGCGTGGCCGAGGTGCCGATCTTGCCGGTGGAGGTTTTGATGAAATCGGCCCCGGCCACCATGGCCAGCATCGACGCCCGCCGGATCTGGTCGTAGGCGCCCAATTCCCCGGTTTCCAGGATCACCTTCAGGTGGGCCGACCCGCAGGCCTGCTTGGCCGCGGCGATCTCGTCGTAGGCCTTCTGGTACC
>VYDF01000301.1:0-2351 GCA_009843565.1 Acidimicrobiia bacterium
CTCCCAACCCCGCCCTGCCGCACCCGCTAATTGCTCGGCTCTTTCGACCCCCTGTCGCACGGGGTAGTCGCCCGGCTCAGGGGCTAGTCTCATTCGATGCCTGTGGACTTGGATGAGCTGCTATCCCCTTCGCATACCGCGGTAGTCACCATGGAGTGCCAGCGGGGCGTGATCGGCGACATGGCCTCGATGGGCGGCTTGCGCGATGTGATGCTCGACCGGGGGGCCATCGACGCCGGGGCCCGGCTGTGCGCCAGTGCGAGAGCGGCGGACGTGCCGGTGGTGCACTGCCTGGCCCATTTCCGGGAAGACCGGGCGGGGAGCGTGGCCAACTGCCGGATGCTGGCCGCGTCGGCCAAGATGGCCGAGCAGAACGGGGGGCTGCTTATCGGGTCGCCGTCGGCCGAGGTCATACAGGAGTTCGATCCCCAGCCATCCGACATAGAGATCGCCCGCTGGCACGGGATGTCGCCCTTTATGGGCACTTCGCTCGACCAAACCCTGCGCAACTTGGGGGTCGCCACGGTGGTGGCCGCAGGAGTCTCGCTGAACGTGGGGGTAATGGGTTTGGTGATCAACGCCGTCGACCTCGGCTATCAGGTGGTGCTGGCCGGCGACGCGGTGGCCGGCATCCCCGCCGACTACGGCGACGCGGTGATGGACAACACCATGGCCTTCCTCACCACCATGCTCACCGTGGACGACATCGTGTCCCGATGGGCATGACTGAAACAGCTAAGAACAAAGCAGTCGTCGAGCGCTTGGTGCGCGACATCGTGAACGGCGGGCAGGTGGACCTGCTCGACGAGGTTCTGGCCGACGACTTCGTGGCCCATGGCGTGGGCACGGCTCCGGCCGGTCCCGAGGGGATGCGCGGCCTGATCAACACTTGGCGTACGGCGTTTCCCGACTGGCAAGACCACATCGAAGAGATCGTGGCCGAAGGCGACTTGGTGGTGCTGAAGATCGCGGCCCGGGGCACCCACGACGGCCCTCTGCTGGGCATCGAGCCCACTGGGGAGGCCGTGGAATGGGGAATGATCGAGATGGTGCGCCTGGCCGACGGCAAGATCATCGAGCAGTGGGGCTACTCCGATTTCTCCGAGGTGGTCCGCCACCTTCGCAAAGTGGCAGCATCTCAATCCGAACCGCAATCAGACTAGGGAGTTTGACCATGGCCGATCTTTCGCCGGTACCCGACTACGCCGGGCTTATGCGACTTGACGACAAAGGCTTCATCGTGCTCGGTGCTGGGCAAGGCATGGGTCGCCAGTCTTCCCACGCTTTGGCCCAGATGGGAGCCAAGGTTTTCTGCGTCGACCTTGAGCAAGAGCGGGCCGATCAGGTGGCCAACGAGGTGGACGGCACTCCTTGGGTGGCCGACATCACCAAGCGCGACGAAGTGCAAACGTTGGTGGATGAGGCTGGTCGAGCCATGGGATCGGTCGACGGGATCGTCGACATTGTGGGTGTTTCGGGATGGTCTGGGGTGCTGGACATTGACGACGCCGAGTGGGACTGGCAGTTCGACATGGTGCTGCGCCACGCCTACCTCATCTCCCAGATCGCCGGGCGGGCGATGAAGGAGACCGGCGGGGGCACGATGGTGTTCATCGCCTCGGTGAGCGGTCTGACCGCGGCCCCCAATCACGCCCACTATGGGGCGGCCAAAGCCGGGCTGATGGCGTGGATGCAGTCGGTGGCCATCGAGTTGGCCCCCTATGGGATCCGGGCCAACTGCGTAGCGCCGGGCACGATACTGACCCCCCGCATGGAAGCTCTGTTTGACGATGAGCGAAGGGCGATCAACAACGCCGCCGTGCCGCTGGGACACATGGGAGTGCCATCGGATATCGCCGGTGCGGTGCTCTTCCTCTCGGCGCCGATCTCCAACTTCATTTCGGGTCGCACGCTGGTGGTGGACGGGGGGGTGGACTCAGACTTCCCCTACGACCCGATGTAGATACACTGTGTCTATGGCCGATGAGGTGAGCGGTCCGGACAACCGGATCGTCGTCGGAGTGGAGGGATCGGGCGGGGCCCGAGCTGCGCTCCGCTGGGCCATCAAGGAGGCTCGCCACCGCAACGCCACCGTGGATGTGGTGACCGCCTACTCAACCACCTACGTGCCGGCCTCGCCGGACTTCAACTATGTGCCGCTCGACCCCATCGACTTGGAGGCTGAGGTCAAGCGGATGCAGGACAGCATCATCGACGAAGTTCTGGCCGAGGTGGACTCCGAAGGGGTGGAGATCAGGCGCCGGATGGTGCGGGGCCGGGCGGCCGACACCCTGATTGCCGAGTCGGTCAATGCGGCCATGCTGGTGGTGGGCTCACGGGGCCGGGGCGGT
>VYDF01000301.1:2361-2919 GCA_009843565.1 Acidimicrobiia bacterium
GGCGGTTTCCGGGGCCTGCTCTTGGGATCGGTAAGCCAGCAGATCACCCATCACGGCAGCTGCCCCGTGGTGATTGTCCGCCCCGACCTTCCGACCTAGCCGCGGCCCTTCTTCTTCTAGCGGCGCTTGCTCAAAGCCCCACTATCACCTTGCCCCAAGTGCGGCGGTGGTAGATGTCGTCGAGGGCGGCGGGGACATCCTCGAAGGCGTAAGGGGGGAACACCGGGGGATCGAGGTTGCCTTCTTCGAGGAGGGCGAATATCTGTTGGCGGGCTTGCTCGGATGGTTCGGGGTTTCGACCCACCGACGCCCCCCAGTGGACGCCGACCACCGAGTAGTTCTTCAACAGAATGTGGTTGGTGGGGGCATCGGCGATCCGACCGCTGGTGAAACCGACCACCAGCAGGCGGCCGTCCCACGCCATGCACCTTCGAGATTGGTCGAACACGTCGCCCCCCACCGGGTCGAGGCACACGTCCACGCCTTGGCCATCGGTGTGAGCCCGCACCAAATCGACGAAGTCGGGGGTCTCCCGATAGTCGATGGCCAGTTCCACTC
>VYDF01000143.1 GCA_009843565.1 Acidimicrobiia bacterium
GCTGGATGCGCGAGGAGTTCGAGCAGATGGGCCAGGACTTCGACAACCGCGGCCCTCGAACCAACGAGATGATCGAGGCGCTTCGCGAGCTGTGGAAGCCGGGCTGGGTGGAGTTCCACGGCGAGTTCTACGACATCCCGGCGATGATGATGGGCCCGGCGCCCGATGCACCCATCCCCATCTACACCGGCGGCCACTCCACCCCGGCCTTGCGCCGGGCGGCCCGTCATGCCGACGGGTGGATCGGCAACGCCTACGACTGGGACACGCTGGCCGACATCTTGGCCCGCCTGCGCACGATGCTGGCCGAGGAAGGCCGGGCCGACGAGCCCTTCGAGATCATCACCGGCTTCTACGAGCTCCCCTCGCTCGATCTCTACCGGCGGGCAGCTGAGGAGTTGGGCGTCACCGGCCTGTTCGCCCTGCCCTGGGCCACTCTTATCGACGTCAGCACCGACCAACGCGAAGGGCTATTGGAAAACGCCACCGCCTACCGAGACGCCATCAACCGCTTCGCCGACGAGTTCGTACACCCTCTGGCCGACAACTAGGCGACTTCAGGCCTACGCGCCCATGGCGTGATGGCCGCCGTCGACGTGGATCATCTCGCCGGTGGTCATCGGGAACCAGTCTGACAAGAGCGCGACCGCGGCCTTGGCCACCGACGAGCTGTCCTTGACGTCCCAGCCCAAGGGGGCTCGGCCCGCCCAGGAGTCCTCGAACACCTCGAAGCCGGGAATGGAGCGGGCGGCCATGGTGCGCACCGGGCCCGCGGCCACGAGGTTCACCCGAATGCCCTGCTCGCCGAGCGAGCGGGCCAGATAGCGGGCAGTGGACTCGAAAGCCGCCTTGGCCACCCCCATCCAGTTGTAGAAGGGCCAGGCCACGGTGGCGTCGAAGTCGAGTCCCACGATAGAACCGCCGTTGTCCATGAGCGGCACCACCACCTCGGCCAGGGTCTTGAGCGAATAGGCCGATATTTCCAGGGCCACCTTCACGTCGTCCCAACCAGCGGCCATGAAATCGTCTCCCAGGCACACCTCGGGGGCAAACCCGATGGCGTGCACGGCACCGTCCACCGAACCCCACCGGCTGGCCAGTTCGTCCCGCAGGGCGGCGGGGTGGTCGGGCTCGGTCACGTCGAATGCCAGCACCGGCGGCGGGCCTGGCAGCTTGCGAGCGGTCCGCTCAGTGAGGCTGAGTCCCCGCCCCGCGCCGGTCAGCACCAGTTCGGCGCCTTCTTCGGCAGCCACCGACGCGATTCCAAAGGCAATTGAGGCGTCGGTCAACACCCCGGTGACCAGAATCCGTTTCCCATCGAGGAGTCCCATGATTGTTGGAGGCTACTCCGCGGCGAACCACGAAAGCGGCTGTCTATGGTCCTATGTGGGATCGGGAGTACACCTCCTATACCGTTAGACCGATGCAGATCGGGATTCTCGGGGGCACAGGGCCAGCAGGCCGCGCCTTGGCCGTGCGGTTGGCATCGGTGGGATTCGAAACTGTGGTGGGGTCGCGCGCGGCCCCGCGCGCGGCCCAGATATGCGAGGGCGTTTTGGCCGAATGGCCGGGCCAAGATATACCCCAGTCCGGGGCGGCCCCCCCCGCGGCCGCCGCCTGCGAAGTGGTGGTGGTGGCCACCCCGTGGGACGCCGCGGCGGCCACGGCGGCCACCGTGGCCGACGAATTGGCCGGCAAGGTGGTCATAAGCATGGCCAACGCCCTGGCCAAGATGGGACGGGAGTTCCAGCCGCTGATTCCGTCCCGAGGCTCGATTGCGACGGCGGTGCAGGCGGCAGTGCCCCAAGCCCTGGTGTCGGCTGCCCTTCAACATGTGCCCGCCCACGACCTCGGCGATCTCAGTCAGCCGGTGGATTGCGATGTGCTGGTGTGCTCCGATCACCCCGAGGCCACCACCACCACTATGGCGATCATGGACAAGCTCCCCGGCGTTCGAGCCCTCGACGCCGGCCCGCTGTCGTGCGCCACTCCGGTGGAGGCCTTCACCGCGGTGCTGCTGCACCTCAACGTCCGCTACAAGACCCGGGTGGCCGTCCGCTTCACCGGGTTGGACCTCTAAGACCGCTGAGTCATGCCGCCCCTGCCATCCGGCGCCAACCCCGACGGTCCGATGCGCCTCTACGACACCGCACGTCAGGCGGTGGTGCCGTTCGAGCCGGGACCGGTTGTGGCCATGTACACCTGCGGAATCACCCCCTACGACGCCACCCACTTGGGCCACGCCGCCACCTACGTGGCCTACGACGTGCTCCAACGGCGGTTACGCGACCGGGGCCATGAAACCCGCTGCGTTCGCAACATCACCGACGTCGACGACGACATCCTCCGCAAGGCCCGCCAAATCGGCGTCCACTATCTGGATCTGGCCGCGGCCGAGACCGCCCGATTCGACTCCGACATGGAGGCATTGGACATGCTGCCGTGTTGGTCGGAGCCCCGGGCCACATCGGCCATCGCCGACATCCGCAAGATGATCGGCCTCGTGCTCGACCAGGGTCACGCCTATCAGGCCGGTGGATCGGTGTACTTCGACATCTCCTCGTTCGACCGCTTCGGCCAGGTCAGCCACTTCGACCGGGACACCATGCTGGCCCTGGCCGCCGAGCATGGGGGCAACCCCGATGACCCTGACAAACGCGATCCACTTGATTTCGTGCTGTGGCAGAAGTCCGCCCCCGACGAGCCCGCCTGGGACTCCAAGTGGGGTCCGGGACGGCCCGGCTGGCATATCGAGTGCTCGGCACTGGCCATGAGAGAGCTGGGCGAAACCGTGGATCTGCACGGGGGCGGATCCGACCTGATCTATCCCCACCACGAGTGCGAGGCCGCCCAGTCAGAGGTGGTCACCGGCAAGCAGTTCGTGCGCCATTGGATGCACC
>VYDF01000031.1 GCA_009843565.1 Acidimicrobiia bacterium
GCCAACGACACCATCACCGCCCCCGACGGCACCGAGGTGGCGCTCATGGTGGGGCCGGGCACCGAGCTTCCCGACCAGGGATTCGACCCCGGCGCAAGCGGGTTCACAGCCCCGCCCGACGACGGCAGCGGCGTGGACGTGCGGGTGTCGCCCGACTCCGAGCGGCTGCAACTGCTGGAGCCGTTCTCCGCATGGGACGGCGAAGACTTCCGCGGTCTGCCGGTGCTGCTCAAGGCCCAGGGCAAGTGCACAACCGACCACATCTCCATGGCCGGGCCGTGGCTGCGCTACCGGGGACACCTGGAGAACATCTCCGGCAATCTCTACCTGGGAGCGGTGAACGCCTTCACCGGTGCGGTTGGCGAGGGCAAGAACCAGCTCGACGGCACCACCGGTTCGTTCCCCGACGTTGCCGCCGCCTACCACGCTGCCGGACAGCGCTGGGTGGTGGTGGGCGACCGCAACATCGGCGAGGGCTCGTCTCGGGAACACGCCGCCATGGAGCCCCGCTTCCGGGGGTGCGCGGTGGTGATCGCCCGGTCGTTCGCCCGCATCCACGAGACCAACCTGAAGAAGCAGGGAGTGCTGGCCCTGACCTTCGCCGACCCCGACGACTACGACCGCATCGACGAAGACGATCGCATCTCGGTGCTCGGCCTGGCCGAATTGGCCCCCGGCGCGCCAGTGCAGGTGCAGGTGGCCAAGCCCGACGGCTCCACCTTGGACATCGCCGTCGAGCACACCCTGTCGCACGACCAGATCGAGTGGTTCCAAGCGGGCAGCGCGCTGAACCTGATCCGCCAGCGAACCAGCGCCTGAGCAGGCTCCCGGGCCGAAATGGACATCCGCCAGCTCGACGCTTTGTTGGCGATAGCCGAGCACAAGACGTTCTCCAAGGCGGCCCGGTCGCTGCACACCGTGCAGTCCAACGTGTCCAAGCACATCGCTCGACTGGAGGAAGAACTGGGCGCCCTCTTGATCGACCGCGATGCCGGCACCCTCACCGAGGAGGGCGAGGCAGTGGTGGCCCGGGCCCGGCGCATCAGGGCCGAGACCGACGCCATCGCCCACGATATGGCTGCCATGCGCGACGACATCTCCGGCGTCACCCGCTTGGGCATCATCGACTCCACTGCCCGATGGCTGATCCCCATGGTGTTGCCGGCCCTGGAAGCCACGTATCCCAATATCCGGCTCCAGGTGCTTACCGCCACCACCACCAGCCTGCTTCCCCAAGTGGTGGCCGGGCACCTGCATAGCGCAGTGGTAAACCTGCCCCTGCGCGAGTCGGAGATCCGAGTGGAGGAGTTGTTCGAAGAAGACCGCCTGCTCATCGCCCCGCCCGACCACCCATTGGCTCGCCAATCATCGGTCACGCCTACCGAATTGAGCCGCCATGAGTTGCTGCTGACCCCGGTGGGCACCGCCTTTCGGGACGAGATCGACTCGGAACTCAAGAAACAGGGCGTGGAGCTCACTACCCGGGCCGAGATTGATGGCATGCGGATGATCGCCACCTTGGTCCACGACGGGTTCGGAGCAGCGATCCTGCCGGCTACCGCCGCGCCCGACGACGGCCCCTGGCGGCGCATCCCCATCACCGGCCTGGTCCCCCGTTCCGTTGGACTCATTTTCAGCCGACAAGTGGCCCCATCGGCCATCACCAGAGCAGTGCGCGATGTGATCTTCGAAGTGGTAGGCACCCACGGCTACGACCAGGCCGGGGTGTACCCGAGTTGAAATCGGCGCGCGAAACTAGTCCTGACCATGACTGACGCCATGACCGCCACCGGGAACCGACCCGACCGGATCCCGCTGCGGGCCGGAGCACCGGGTTCGGCCCGAGCCTGGCTGGACTCCCTCGAAGGCCGGGATTGCGTGGTCTTCGAAGTGGAGGACAACGAGGCCGACCGAGGGGCGCTCAGCCCGGCCGACAGCGAGACGCTGGAGCGGGCCGCCCAAGAGGCCCTCCAGCGCCGTCTCCCCCTGGTCGGGTTCATCGCCTCGTCGGGCGCCGACATCGACTCGGGCATCGCGGCAACCATGGGCTGGGGCCGGGTGGCCAAGGCAGTGGTGGACTGCTCGGGCCAAGTACCCACCATCTTCTGTGCCACCGGGCCGGCGGTGTCGGGGCCGGCCCTGCTGCTGGGGCTGGCCGACATCGCCATCGCCACCGAGGACAGCTACGCCTTTGTTTCCGGTCCCCGCATGGTTACCCAGTTCACCGGCGAGGTGATCAGCAACCAGACCCTGGGCGGGGCCGGCCAGCTTTCACGGCGCAGCGGGGTGGTCGCCTTCTTGGTGGAGGACAAAGACGCCGCCTTCGATCTGGTGGGCGCGCTGTTGGGCCTCCTGCCCGCCCACGCCGACGAACTGCCGCCCCGATATCCAATCGACGACCCTGTCGACCGGGCCACCCCCGAACTGCACGACATACTTCCCGAGTCACCCTTGGGCAGCTACGACATTCGGGATGTGGTGAGGGCGGTGGCCGACGACGGCGACCTGCTGGAGTACAAGGCCGATTGGGCCGCCAACCTGGTGTGCGCATTTGCCACCGTGGCCGGACGCCCGGTGGGGATGCTGGCCAACCAGCCCCAGACCTTGGCCGGCACCCTCGATATTGCGTGCAGCCAAAAGGGGGCCCGGTTCGTGTCGTTTTGCGACGCCTTCAACCTGCCGTTGGTCACCTTTGTGGACACCTCGGGCTTCCAGCCGGGCAAAGACCTGGAGTGGCGGGGCATAATCCGCCACGGGGCGCAGCTGGCCTTCGCCTACGCCCGGGCCACCGTGGGCCGGGTGAATGTGACTCTGCGCAAGTCCTACGGCGGGGCCTACATCGTGATGGACTCCCGCCACATGGGCA
>VYDF01000254.1 GCA_009843565.1 Acidimicrobiia bacterium
TAGTGGGTGGGGATCAAGAAACGGCCTGCGGAGATACCGTCGAAGGCTCTCTGGGCGACGGTGGCGGCGCTCATGCCCTTTTGCTCCATGAGCATCCCCGAGGCCGGATCGTTTTGGTCGGCGCCTCCGTATTGGCCGGGGCGGTGCCGGGTTGCGTCCCACAGCCGGCTGGCGGTGAGGCCGGGACATACCACGCTGATGCCCACATGGGGGGGCAGCTCGCCCCGCAACACGTCGCACAGGGCCAGCACAGCGTGCTTCGAGGCGGTGTAGGCCCCGGCGTGGGCGTGGGGGACACCCACCGAATGCTCAGAGCCGGTGGCCATGAGCCATCCGCTGTCTTCGCCGGCGGCCATGAGGCGCCCGAAGCTCTGGAGGGTGTGGAGCGTGCCCAACACGTTGACCCGCATCGTCCACTCAGCATCGGCCCAAGAGCTCTCCAACAGAGGGGACAACGGAGCCATAACGCCCGCGTTGGCGCAGGCCAGGGCGGGCGTGCCATGGTCGCGGGCCACCGCGTCGGCGAGTTCTCCCACCGATTCGGGGCTGGTCACGTCGCACTGGTAGGGCCGGGCTGTGCCGCCGCCGTCGGCGATGGCGCGGGCCACAGCCTCGGCGGCTTCGATCTCCACGTCGGCCACGGCCACCGCAGAGGCGCCTCGGGAAGCGGCCTCGGCGGCCAAGGCGGCGCCGATGCCGCTTCCCCCGCCGGTGACCACCACCGGCCTTCTTGCGATCTGTGCTCCCATGGCCTTCTCCTGTTCGTTGAGGTCAGTGCGGCCGAGCTTCGATCTCATCGAGCACGGGCAGCAGGTAGCTGATGAAGGCGGCGGGGTTCTCCTGCATCGGGAAGTGCCCCACATCTTTCATAACCGTGTGCGTCGATCCGGCGATGGCCTGGTGGGCCTCGAGACCGGCCTCGACGGTGCCCGAGAAGTCGTGCTCGCCGTTCATGATGTGGACCGCGACCCGGCCGGCGTCGATCTCGCCGGCGCGGTCGCGGATGTCGAAGTCGGTCAGGTAGTAGTACAGGTCGCCCCAAAACGAGGGAGGCCAGCCCGACGCGTACACCTGCGACACCTCCTTCACATAGGGCAGCGGGGAGGTGGGAGAGCACAGCTCCTCCATCAAGGCAGCCTTGGCGTGGTTGCTCACCTGGGGATGCCAGAACCCCAAGAAGGCCTCCCGGCTGCCGGGGATGTGCAGAGCCCCTTCCAATGCGACGACGGCCCGGAACTCGGTGGCGTGGCGCAGGGCCAGATCGAGGGCCAGCAGCCCGCCCACCGAGCAGCCCATGAATGCGGGCCGCTCCAAATCCAGCGCCTGGGCCAGCGCCCGGGGCACCTGGCGCAAAAAGCCGCCCTCGAGCCGGTACTCGCGCTCCCACCATCGCTGCCCTGTGGGGGGCACCGATTTGCCGTGGCAGGGCAGGTCGTAGGCGATCAGGCGGAAGCGGTCGGTGATCTCGGGAGCCTCGAACAGATGCCGGAATTGGAGGCTGTTGGCCCCGGCGGTGTGCTGGAGCAGCATGGGAATGCCCGATCCGGCCTCCTCGTAGTAAACGCGGTGGTCGCAGCCGTCGAGTTCCAGGTGGACATACCGCCCGATAGGGCTGTCGTGGCGGGGCACCGGCCCGCTCTCGGCGACGGCGGGTGCCTCGGCGGCGCCCGGCGCCCGCAGCAGCTCGACGGCCCGCTTCACGGCGGGAAGGTACTGCCACCACAGCAGCGGATCGGTGAGACCCCGCTGGAGGGGGGCATTGCTGCCGGCGGTCAGCACCGATATCTGCGCGAACCTCGGCGGCACGGGGGCCAACAGCGGCGCCCAGACCTCTTCGGGGCCGGTGATGGTGATGACCCCTTGGCCGGGTTCGGGCACCCCGGCGGTGATCTCGCCGTCGGCGGCAGTGAAGCCGGTCCACTGGTCGCCCATTCCCAGGCGCAGACCCCCGGTCCAGTGCCGCACCGCCAGGCGCAGCTCGCCGTCGGCGGCGCAGACGGCGGCGAAGTCCTCGGTGGTCACTGGTGAGACGACACCGGGCACACGTCGAGGGGCATGGCGTTGATGCCGTTGAACCACACGCTGTTCATGGGGGTGGGCGGCCCGGCCAGCTCGATGTCGGGAAGCTGCCGGTACAGCTCGCCGAGCACGCAGCGGAGCTGGGTGCGGGCCAGCGAGGCGCCGAGGCAGAAGTGGGCGCCGGTGCCGAAGGCCAGGTGGGCGTCGGCGTTGGGCCGGCCGATGTCGAACCGGTTCGGGTCGTCGAATACCTCCTCGTCGCGGTTGGCCGAGAGGTACGACAAATACACCTTGTCGCCCTTGGGGATGGTGGTGCCCCGAAGCTCGACGTCGCAGGTGGCGGTGCGGCAGAACTGCATCACCGGCGGGGAGTGCCGCAGCACCTCCTCGATCGCGTTGGGCAGGCGGCCGTCGAGGTCTTCGAGCAGCAGCTCCTTTTGGTCGGGGTGCTCGTCCATCAGGCGCACGAAGTGGGCGGTGGTGTTGCGGGTGGTCTCGTGGCCGGCGATTGACAGCGTCAAGAAGAACCGGGCGATCTCGTCTCTGGTGAGGCGCCGCCCGTCCACCTCGCCGTGAAGGTATTTCGACAGCATGGTGTCGTCGAGGTCGTCGCCGCGTGTCTTCACCAACTCGTCGAGGAACAGGAAGAGCACGATGATGTCGTTCTGGAACTCCGGGTTGAACTCGAAGTTGGCCACCTTGTTGCCCAGCCTGCTGTACTCGTGGCGTTGGTCTTGGGGGACGCCCATGAGCTGGCTCAACAGAATCACCGGAAGCTCGGCGGCCACGTCGAAGACGAACTCCACCAGGTCTTTTCCGGCCAGTTCGGCG
>VYDF01000248.1 GCA_009843565.1 Acidimicrobiia bacterium
GTCGTACGCCTCGGGCTCGAACGCCTCCCCGATGCCGATGCCGTCCACCTCGAGCGCGATGCCCCGCGCCTCGCAGCGGTAACGCAGCGCGATCGCGTTCCCGCGATCGCCATAGACGTTCATCACATCGGCGTACAGGTGCGCCAGCCGCAGCCGCATCCCGTCCCCATTGGCCATGCGCCTAGCCTACCCCCGCCATCTCGGGGAGGGGTCTGTCACGGCTTCGGGGTAAACTGGTTGGGATGGTCATCCGCGACATCGAATCGCAGCCCTTGGATCGGCTCTCGAACTGGCAAATTGCGGTGCTAGCTCTCTACGCCCTTGGTGGAGCTGCTGCCCGATGGCAGAGTGAAGATGTGGCGCTCAAGTGCTACGAGATTGCTCCGCGAAGGTTTGGTTGGGGGGAATACCCGCAGTTGGAACCTGCACGCATGGCCTTGCGAGACGCCAAGAAACAGAAACATGGTGTTCTGGTGGCAGGTGATGAAGCCAAAGGCTGGCTACTCACGAGGGAAGGGCTAGCTTGGTGCGAAGAGAATGCCGAGAGCTATGGGGCAGGGCGGCCACGCCGCGGGTTGTCTGCTCTAGCTGAACCTGAGGCTAGGGCCCTCGTGCAACTGACGGAGCACCGGCTCTTTGAACAGTGGAGGCGTGGCGAGTACGACATGGAATTGTACGAAGTTGCGGACGCCCTGCGGTTTCCGGCAGATGCCCCGCAATCGGCAGTTCATCGCCGCGTCGACGAGCTTGCAGGCGCAGCGCATGTTGCTGGACTTCGAGACATGCAGAGGTTTCTTGAGTGGCTGAAGCTGACCGTGTAGGCCGAATCGAATACTTGGCCCGCGCTTTCGAGCAAGACACCGCTCAAGCGATGGGGTCGGATCCCATCAATGCCATCATCGAGCTGGTGACCAATTCCGATGATGCATATGGGCGCCGAGAGCGCGGGCGGCAAGGTCAAGTCCGCATCGAAGTCGATCGGCGCAGCCCTCGGAAGATAGTGGTGAGGGATCGTGCGGGTGGCATGTCAGCTCCCGAAATGGAAGAACGCCTCGGTAAGGTCGGCGGCAGAACTAGCGGTTTTGAGACTGGAGGTGATGCAAGGGGACTGCTAGGGCGTGGTGCCAAGGATACCGCTCACTTTGGCGAGGCCATGTGGGAATCGAGTAAGGACGGGGCTCGCAACCGCTTCATCCTCACCCCTCTTGGGGACTGGAGGATTGAAAGCGCGGGCAGTGTGTCGCCAAGGCAGTCGGGAACTACGGTCACGCTCTCCATTGAGCCACGGTTCTCGGTGCCCTTGCATGCCACCTTGGTGAACAAGCTTCGGAATCACGTTGCGCTACGTCCCGTTTTGATGGACGCCAAGGGGCGTGATGTGCGTCTGTGCGACCTCTCGCAGGACCGAGAGGAAAAGCTCCGATACGAAGCTCCCAAAGGGACGATGATCGAGGATGGCGAGATTCCCATCCCGGGTTACCAGGGTGAGATGCTCGAATTTGAGCTCTATGAGAGCGACGATGTTCTCACGTCGGCCGGAGAAGAACGGGAGTACTGGCGGCACTCCTTCTTGATTACCTCTGGGCGGGCTGCCTACGAAGTGTTCGGTGGAGGCAGGTTCGCCCAGGAGCCCTACGCCTCACACCTGAGGTACTTCTTTGGGTACGCTCGTGTTCCGGGCATCAGTGACCTGATACGGGCATACGATGATGGGCTGGCTGCTCAACTAGAGCCGGAAGCGCACAACCCGGAGAGGATCATCCGTCGGGACCGCAGCGGCCTAATGGCTTCGCACCCGTTCGTGCAGGCTATCTATTCCTTGCTCGAGGCCGTTCTTCAGCCCCACTTGGAGAGGCGGAGGCGTGAGGCTGAAGAGAAGGCTGGTGGTGTCTCCCAAAGTCTGAGAAACAGGCTCGATAGCGTCGGTCGTGAGCTTGCTGAGATCATGCAGGAGTCCGACTCCAACATGACTGGGACTGAGGGGTCCTTACCTCCGGTTGGGCTTTCCCTGATTCCCAGTGCGGTCGTGGTCTCCCCTGGCGAGAAGGCGCGGTTCACGGTGCGATATCGCCCTAGTGATTCTGACTTCGTCGACGGACTCCCCTCCGTCACGGTAATCGAGGCGGATGAGGATGGCGAGCAAAGTGCTGGAGAGATGGAACTAGTGGCGCGAACGGGTTACTTCAGCCGTTCCTATGTTCTGGATGGGCGGGAGGAAGGCTCACTTTGCGAGATCAGCGTGGCGTTAGGAGACCACACAAGGACCGCTGTCGCCGAGTGGAAGGTACGGCCGCCTTCACCCGTTGAGCAGCTGGAGTTTGAGCGTGCAACATTCGACATAAAGGATGGTGGCCGACGCGGGATTCTCCTGCTTGCTCCATGGGAGCTCGTTGTTGAGGGCTCGGGATCAGGGCTTGTGGAAATTAGCGGCGATCCCGGCATTTCTTTGAGCGCTCCTACATTCACAATGGGGTATGACGAAGACCGCGACGCCGGTGCCTGCCTGATTCGAGTCACGGGGCATGGCATTGGTTCTAGGGCGAAGATCGTTGCCAATCTTGACGGAGAGGATGCGGAAGCCGAACTGCGTGTAGTTGGCTCCAGCGCAACGGGGATCAAGATCGATCTTCGCAAGGAGAGTATTGACCAGCGCGCTTGGTTCGTTGGCGACAGTACGCTCGTGGTGAATGCGAACGACCGGGCATTGGCGAGGTACTTGGGTCCGGAAGCTGCGGGCCGCGACTGGCCCGGCCAGGACACTGTTCACTTCAGAACCATGCTCGCCGAGGTCATTGTTTGGGCTGCGGCTCGTCAGGAGCTTCAGAGACAAGAAGCCTCGGAGACTCGG
>VYDF01000075.1:0-7913 GCA_009843565.1 Acidimicrobiia bacterium
GCTGGGAGGCTCTGAGAGCCGCTGTGGGGGCTGCTGGCGATCGACGTGGCCGCGGGGGTAGCCCGACCCCTGCTAGTTTGGTCGGCGTGGACGACGGGCTCAGCGACGAGGAGCGGGCCAGACTGCGCGAACCCGACGCGCAAAGGCCGCCGCCGCTCGACTAGGAGGACGAGATTCACGCCAGGATGCCTCCCCCCTGGGAGGTTGGCGATGCCCGCGAGTGGGCCGACCGCATACGCCGCGAGATGGGCTGGCCCACCACCACTCCCGAGCTGCCCGGCGGCCCCGAGTGAGGCCGAGCCCCGGCTTTGGCCCCGATGGGCTGCCCCGCAAGGTGGCCCGGCGGCAGGCCGCTGTGGTGATGGTGGTCGCGATGCTCGGCTTTGAGGCCAACCGCGAGCTGTTCGGCTCCGGTGCGATCCCCGGTCGGTGGGGCGCTCTGGTTTTCCTCGGCGGGCTGGTCGCGACCATTGTCGGGCTGGGCTTGTTCAACCTCCGGCAGTACGGGACCGTTTTCTACAGCCCGGTGGGCCGCTGGCGCGCGGCCGCGTTTTGCGGCGTGCTTGCCCTGATTCTCGTGCTCGTCGTGGTGACCTGAGCGCCCCGGCCATGAGTCCCCCAGCATCCTCCGGCCCCGACCAGGTGCCCCGCAAGGTGTACCTGCTACAGATTTGGGGCGGCGCGGCGGTCGCGGCCAGCTTTGCTATGGCCATCGGCATGGCGTTCCTGCCCGATCCGTCCGCCGACTCCGCGCTCTTTTGGGTTGTACTGGCCGCCTTGGGCTGGCAGGCCGTGACCATGGTCGGGGTGGCCCTGTTCAACCGCCGCCGCTACGGGGTGACCGCCCCCGGCTGGGAAGCCCCCTAGAGGTGGCATTCGCCCTGATGGCGCTCGCCTTGCTGGACTACCAGCACGTCGGCGGCCATGCCAGGGGTCAGGGCGTCGCCGGGGGTAGCCCCCCGGCCCTCATTGAACGGATCTACGCCGACACGCCGCCTGTGGTGGTGCGCCACGTGCGTCGCCGGGGGTAGCCCCCCGGCCCTCATTGAACGGATGACCTACTCCACGAGCTACACCGGGTTCACCTCGAGCGTCGCCGGGGGTAGCCCCCCGGCCCTCATTGAACGACGAGGAGCAACGCCAACCGGCTGGACCTGCAGGTCGGGCGTCGCCGGGGGTAGCCCCCCGGCCCTCATTGAACGAAGATTTCCCCCGGAGCCACTTCCCCGGCTCCGGGGGGGCGTCGCCGGGGGTAGCCCCCCGGCCCTCATTGAACGTGCGTTGAACGTAGTTGGTTTCGTAGCTAGCTTGGTCAGGCGTCGCCGGGGGTAGCCCCCCGGCCCTCATTGAACGCCTAGTGAGCTAGACTGGTATTGGTTCATCGAGAGAGCGTCGCCGGGGGTAGCCCCCCGGCCCTCATTGAACGTGCAGGCCGAGGCGTCGGGCGGCGCGCTCGAGGTTGCGTCGCCGGGGGTAGCCCCCCGGCCCTCATTGAACGTACCCGCTGATCGGCAACCACGTCGGCGCCGCCGAGCGTCGCCGGGGGTAGCCCCCCGGCCCTCATTGAACGCTCTTCCGCCTCATCAAGGCCAACGTCCGCCCCCAGGCGTCGCCGGGGGTAGCCCCCCGGCCCTCATTGAACGAGGTCGAAGGTGACCGAGTTGCGCGAGAGCCGGCGGCGTCGCCGGGGGTAGCCCCCCGGCCCTCATTGAACGGCCATGGTCGGCGCCGAGAGCCACGTCGCCGCAGCGGCGTCGCCGGGGGTAGCCCCCCGGCCCTCATTGAACGTTCGAGGAAGGCATCGTCGGAGAGAGCGGCGGCGAGCGTCGCCGGGGGTAGCCCCCCGGCCCTCATTGAACGTTCGTGCTCACCTACATCGGCAGGGGCCAGCCCCAGGCGTCGCCGGGGGTAGCCCCCCGGCCCTCATTGAACGAACGGCCGCTGGTATGCGTGCCAGCCGTCCATCGTCGGCGTCGCCGGGGGTAGCCCCCCGGCCCTCATTGAACGTACGCCGGCGAGATCGCCCCCTGGCGCTCCCATTTGGCGTCGCCGGGGGTAGCCCCCCGGCCCTCATTGAACGGACTCCGCCCAGGCCCAGGCCGTCCTGCACCAGATCACGCGTCGCCGGGGGTAGCCCCCCGGCCCTCATTGAACGATCGCCAAAGCCGACGTGCCGGCGAACCGGGCCTGGACGCGCGTCGCCGGGGGTAGCCCCCCGGCCCTCATTGAACGCAGGTCATCCTCGGCACCCGCATGGGCGCCAGCGCCGCCGCGCGTCGCCGGGGGTAGCCCCCCGGCCCTCATTGAACGAGCGCCAGCAGGTGGTGGTAGTCGATGTGCTCGGGGGCGTCGCCGGGGGTAGCCCCCCGGCCCTCATTGAACGCTCGACGGGCCGGGCGACACCGAGCCCCAAGCCGTATTGCGTCGCCGGGGGTAGCCCCCCGGCCCTCATTGAACGTGGACCCAGCTCGCCTTCGAGGGCGGCAGCTCGGCGGCGTCGCCGGGGGTAGCCCCCCGGCCCTCATTGAACGTGGAGCGCCATGTCGGCCTGGGCGTTGAGCCAGCCGCAGCGTCGCCGGGGGTAGCCCCCCGGCCCTCATTGAACGGGTGTGGGCATGGAGAAAACAACCACCGAGCAAACGCGTCGCCGGGGGTAGCCCCCCGGCCCTCATTGAACGTGGGTGTCGGGCTCCCACTCGCGCACCGCCGACAGGGCGTCGCCGGGGGTAGCCCCCCGGCCCTCATTGAACGCCGTAGACAATGACACGCGCAGCACCCCCACCTACGGGGCGTCGCCGGGGGTAGCCCCCCGGCCCCCATTGAATGTGGATCACCGCCGGGAGTTGGTGGCGGAACTGGTGCTTGGTGAGTCCGATGCGAATGTTGGCCACATCAGAGGCTGCTCTGGCCATTGGTGGTGAGAACTTGGCGATGGCGGTGTCGGGGCCGCTGGCTGCGTGTGTGTCGTCTGGATAAATTCCGGCCTTGCGCCATACAAATGCGTTTTGGGGCTGATGGGCTCCAAGCAGTCAGCGAGCCGGTATGCGGCGGCGAGCAGATGGGAGATTCCGTGATCTTTGCATGGTTAATCGCCTCGAGGGCGTGGATGAACATACCTGGTGGCCCCGTATCCGCTTGACGGGCTCTTTCGTCAATAGAACGGTGATTGGCGTAGTCGCCGAAGTAATCGAACACCAATACCTAGTCCATGTGGGAGCCGGGACTCTGCGGGACCTGAGCCACCGAGCCGATTAACAGCACCTCACCGGGGTCCAAAGCCTCCAAGGGCGACAGCAGACCTTTGGACGTAATCCACCGTCGACAATTCGCGACAAGCAACAAGAGCCTGACCAATGGGATACTGCCCAACTACGGCACCCGGCCGCGGAACCCTAGGTTACCCCCGATGCAGAACAGTCCTGAAGGACTCTTTCTGTGGGGGAGGACATCTTCCATTACAAGCGAGCGAAGGACACTGACCACCACAAGGGCTGCTTTGAGGGGGTCAGATCGAGTGAGGTCCCTGAGATGGCCGCCCACAGATGCAGCACAATAGAGGATATTGAATCCCTGGAATACGTGCGATGGCGTCGATACTTATGAGCGAGCGGACATTGACTACGATCTGCGGTATTTGGAAGCGAAGGCATATGCCGTTTGACCTGGAGGTAGTTTCGGTGAGTCGCATTGACGTTGTGCACAAGTCCGAAGGAGTGTCCATCACTCTGGCTGATCACGGGTTTTCGTTCAGCGTGGATTTGTCGCAGGCCGAGAAGGAAGACCTAATCGAACAGCTAGTCCTCCAGGTGTCGGCATCAACCGGTACGGGTTCAGACAAGGCGATCGAAAGTCGATTGGCTGATGAGGGGGCAAAAGCCCCGTCCAGGGCCAGCTGCTAGCCGACGGGTGTTGGCTGGCCGGGAATGCGGGCGGGCACCCGGTAACAGTTGGGGAGAGCGTTCGGAGTCTGCGGTTGCCGTCGCCATCATGGGTGATTTTGAGGCGTCCATGTTACGCGCGAGCGCAATGCAATTCGTCTCCGCGAGCGGCATCTACCTGATATCTTGCAGCTACACCATGTTGGCTGGAAACCGGAAGACCAAGAAACAGCTGGCGGTGCTGCACAAGCGGACTCTCCGGTTGGGTCCGGGGAGGTTAGCTCTACAAGTTGATCGGAGGCGGTGATGAGCGGTGTCACCGTAGAGCACAAGCCCGATGGCACATCACTGTGTTTTGTGAGCGGTGACATTTCGGTTAGCGTCCTGTTGGCTCCTAGGGAAGTAGAAGAGCTCGTTACCAAGCTGATCGGTTGCCCCGAGGGGGAAACTAAGCAGCCAGATCGAACCGACCAGCCAGCTAGGCCCAGGGTCAAGATTCGGGCCGAGAGAGCTGACAGGGGGGCGTCCGCGGTCCTCCCGCTCATAAGTGCCGGGGTGCTGCGCGTGGGAGAAATTCTGACGATGCGCTCGGGCGGGGTTGAGTATTTCGCAACGATCCGGGGAGACGGGTCGTTCGACATCGATGGCCACATCGAGAGGTCGCCGACCGAGGCGGCCACCTACGCGGCGCAGGCACCGAGGTCAGGCTGGCGGATATGGGTGAACTCTGCCGGCGAAACCCTCGAGGATCTCCGCTGGCGACTCCGAGGTTCCGAATTCCGCGACTCCGAGGGCAACGCGAACAAGACAGTCGAGCAGTGGGTCGACTTCTGCATCAGAAAGAGGCTCAGACCTGGAGTGGAGCGGCTAGGCACCATTGCCGCATTCTTCTCCGACAGCAGAACCGAGGACATCGACGAGGCCCGCGCCGCGCTCGCCCAGTGGTTCGCCTGGTGCGTCGACCAAAGATGGATCCGCTCCACCTGACAATCCCGCAGGCTGGGCGGAGTCCTCGCCTCGACGAGCGAGCCGCAGTCACCAAGACACCAAGTCGATAAAATCCGCTCGCTTGTAACTGCAAGAGTGGCCGCTTTGGATCTGGGCAGCCCCATCGGGACAGCTGGCCACCGAACCGGAATCGGCGGCCAGTACGCGCACCGAGCATCCCGAGCGGTGTTCCCAAGAGGCCCTGCGGGGTCATAAAAGCAGCGTATTAGCGTATTGTAGGGTCGATGACCCGCGTTGTTCCTTACGCCTGCCATCTTGATCCAAGCAGCTCCTTCAGGTTGATTCGAGGCTTCGAGCTGTTGCCGCAAGCACTGGGGACCGAGGACCCAGCACGACCCTGAAGCCATCGCTAGCGGGCGATTGTTGTTCCGCTCGCTTGTAAACTATTCTTGGAGGACCTTATGAGTCATCGTATTCGGACACTCGCGATTGCAGCAGCGCTTGTAATCGCTGCGACAGGCTGCGGCGGTGAGGACGCAGCCGAGCCACCAGCAGTCAGATTTGGCGACGCAAGCTCGCCGGTTGCCACCCTCTCGCCCGGCGCCGAGCCGACGCAGGCTGTCGGGACGGCGGACCCGACCGATGAAAGGGCCAGCGCGGATTCAAGCCCTGCGTCTCATACCGAGCCGGACCCGACGTCTGCGCCTGATTCACCTGACGCCTCGGCACTTTCCTCGCAGGAGCCAGTGGTGGTCGCTCCCGAGCCGCTGACGTGCGAACCGGTTGAGGTTCACGGAGAACCCCACAGCACCGAGCCCGCAGACACAGACGGCGACGGGGTCGACGACATGTGCGTCTTTCTCGGAGACGCAGACCACACCCATGAGGCCGGACCGGTGGTTGCTGCCCCAGACCCGCAGACCGAGCCGGAGCCGGTGGGGGTCGCAGAAGAAACACCGGTCCGCATCGACCGCCCCGACGAGGGATGCGTCGAGCTGGAGTCGGGCGGATGGGACTGCCCCGAGGACCAGACCGAGACCCCGACTCTGCCCACCCCGGATCCGACCGTCGAAGTCTGGGGAGGCGGAGGCAACGGCTGGCATTGGGACGGCCATGGCCGGCCCGTGGCCGAGCGTGTGTGGAACTGGACTGAGACCGGCAGCCCGTGGCCCCCCGCTGGGGAAGGGCAGGCCGAGCTGGACTGGATGACCCAGTGCATGCGCGAGCGCCACGAATTCGCGTCTGAGATGGTACGCCGGGGTTGGGTTCCCGAGTCGGCCCCATCGCACGACGCGGGGGCGCGAGACTGCTCGATCTACCTTTCCGAAGCGTGGGGGCCCGTCGTGCTCGACGGCAGGGATCGGGTGTGCGTGCTGGAGAAGCTGCTGGCCCGAAACGTTCGCACGATCTCTGGGGTCAACCGCTCCCACACCATGTGGGACTGCCCGACCGGGCCTGACGGCACCGACCCGGACCCGCTTCGGCCCTTCGAGGCCCGCTGCGACGAGTTGGTGGGCCGGCTTGCAGCAGCGGGCCACTACACAGAGCAGGTCCAGCACTGGTGCGCCCGGCCGGCATCCAACCCCTACGGCCAGCCGGGTGGCCCCCTGCCGGATCGCGATCCGTCTGATCCGTGCGACTCGCAGCGGTACGCGGCCAAGAACCTTCGCGAGGTGTACTGGCTCGCCGTCGGCGAAGACGGGCAGTCCGCCCGCTACGACTGGAGGCCCTGCTAGATGCAGCGTCGTCGCGAGTCCGGTGCGCTGAGGCTGTCGCGGCGGCATCTCGTGGTGGCATTCGTGGTCTTCGCAGTGCTCACCACCGCCCATCAGTGCGAGGACAACGACGGAAATCCGATCGCCCACGACCACTGCTGGGATGGGTCGGAGGCCTTTCCGGGAGCCTGCCCTCCAAGGCCGACACCGAGGCCGACGCCGAGGCCGACTCCGGTTCCGACGCCGGAGCCCACACCGCAGCCGCCGAGGATCGATCCGACTCCGACGCCGGAGCCCACACCGAGGCCGACTCCGGTTCCGACTCCGGTTCCGACTCCGGAGCCCACACCGAGGCCGACTCCGGAACCCACACCGCAGCCGCCGAGGGAGGTCGCGGTCACAGACTGCTCAGGCCATTCGGCCATCATCCACGGAGAGCCGCACCAGACGTTCCCGTTCGATTCCAACGGCAACGGCATTCGCGAAACCTGCGCGTACCCGGGCCAGATTCCCCACACCCACTCAATCCGACTCGTGAGCCACACCCACACCTACTACCCCTACGACCGACCAGGTTCGGGCTGCACCCACTCCCATCAAGCGCCGACCGACACAGCCCATTGGGCCCCGGGGTCGTGCCAAGCCCAAGTCCGGCCTCCGCGAAGGCCAGACGCTTCGCCCCCGTCGTTCCCCCCTTCTGGCGCAGGCTCGCGCCAAAGCCCCATCGAAACCCCCGCGTTCCACAGCCCAGCGTGCTCCCTGGAGATGTTCGACAACAACGACTACGTGGTCTGCTACGAGGCCCGCAGCCCCACGGTCACCCTGGAGCACCACAACCTGTGGCGCAACGAGGAACTCATCCAGGGCAGCTGGGCGACCGTGTCGTGGGCCATCAGCAGCTGCGGGCTCGGCCAGGGCGAGCCCAGCAACTGCGGCCACACTCCCAGCCCCGGAACCCTGACCCGGCGCCAGATATGGCACACCCACGCCGACTCTGAGACCTGGGAGCGGCTGTGGGTGCGCTTGCAGCGAGACTGCATGCCCCAATCCGGCGAGCACAGCCACGGCCCTGCTATCTGCGAGCCTGATCATCCGCCAGTGCCCGACTGCGTGCCCAGCCTTGCCGACGACCAGAGCCAGTCATTTGTCGATCACAATGCAAGCGGCGACAACATCACGGTGGAGGTGCCGGGTTGCGAACCGGCAGACTGCGTGCCGGAGCCGGGCGAGCACGCCCATGGCTCAGTCTGCGAGCCCGATCACCCGCCGGTACCGAGGTGCGTGCCCGGCCTTGGCGACGACCAGACCCGATCATTTGTCGATCACAATGCAAGCGGCGACAACATCACGGTGGAGGTGCCGGGTTGCGAAC
>VYDF01000075.1:7923-8081 GCA_009843565.1 Acidimicrobiia bacterium
GTCGATCACAATGCAAGCGGCGACAACATCACGGTGGAGGTGCCGGGTTGCGAACGGACGGAAACCGACTGTGAGCCGGGGCCGGGTGAGCACAAGCACGGGTCGGTTTGTGAGCCGGATCATCCGCCGGTGCCGTCGTGTGTTCCGGGGCTGCCCGA
>VYDF01000075.1:8091-21572 GCA_009843565.1 Acidimicrobiia bacterium
GCCGTCGTGTGTTCCGGGGCTGCCCGATACCCAGTCTCGCCAGTACACCTCTCACAACACAGCGGGCCAGAACATCACGGTGACGGTCCCCGGCTGCGTTTCCACTGCGATCCCCCCTCCGACCGTGGATCCCGACCCCGATGAGCCGGTATGCGACGCCAACTGGGGCACGGACCAGCTGGAGGTGCTGGGGTCTCGGGTGCGCTGGGAGTCCTATCTCGGCGCTGGGGACACCCTGCCGACCCCTGAGATACCCGGCGGCAGCATCTTTGGACTGGTGGCGTCTGACGTGCAAAGCGGCACCCACTACCCGGCGTGGACATGGCTGGCGATGAGCGGGACGAGGCTGAACCTGGGCACCCTCGACGTCAACGATCAGCGCCAAGGCCACGAATGCTATTGGGAGGCGGTCGGCGTGCGAGTCGAGATGCGCGAGCTGATCCCCTCCGGTGGCGGCGACGCGGAGATGCGAAACCTGGCCTCCCAAGGCCGAGTCGGCGCCGCGAATGCGCTCGCTACCGCAATCTCAACCTGGGACAGCTGGACACCCGAAGAGCAATCAGAGTGGGCAGCCGCGTTCGCGCCGGCTCGGCGGGTCGAGCCAGCATGGTGCGACAACGATGATCTGCCGTTGTGGCGCTCCTTGGGCGATCGCGAGCCGACGGAGGAGACCCGCCGGAAGGCGTGCCGCTGGGAGGTTCCCCGCAAGGGCATCTGGGAGTGGAGGCTCAAAGCCGACTATCGCAGCGACCAGGGCGACCGGGCCATCGTCGAGCTCGACACCGACGTGTCTTGGTTCCGCACCGCGGTCGATCTGACAGAAGAGCGGATAATGATCTGGTGACATGGACCATTTGGCCCGCAGGGGTGCTGGGCCCGGTGGTTGGCTGGATACGGTTCTCGATTTCTACGCCGCTGCTGGCGGTCGCCATTACTGTGCTCAAGGGAGCCTGGTCGCAACCGCAGACGTGGGCGATCCTCGCAGCGTGCGGCGCGGTGTTGGCAGTCTCGTTTGCCAAGATACGGTCGCGCCGATCGGTGTACGCCACATTGAACCTCATGTTCGCGGTGATGCTGGTCTTGTGGGCAGAATTCTGGCACTCGATGGCCGGACCCTGGTGGGCGGCGTTGGCCGGGCTGACCAGCGGGGTGTTGCTGGTCGTGTCCGATGCTCTGGCCAGATGGGCGCTCTCGCGGCTCGCTGCGAATGATTCCGGTGGCTGCGGGGTGTCGGCCAGGGTCGAAATCGGGGTGCTGTGGGGGTTTGTCGATGCGTCCACCCCCACGGTTATGGGGCTGAACGACGGATCGCAGGTGCGACTGTCTCTGGGCTACCGGTATGTGTGGTGGCTCGGGACAGAATCCAAAGAACCACTCGAGCTGCTGATGGCGATAGACAGAGGCAGCGACTTCAGTGCCAACTAGCGCCCAGCTTGTGGAGTGCGGGAGCTGCGTGGCGAGGATGCAAATGGCCATTCAGGACTGGTGGTGCCCCGTCTGCGGCTGGTGGTGGGCCATCTCAAAGGCAGACAACAGAATCAAGGCCATCGGTTGTCACCGCGATACGGACCATCTCGTGTCGCTCGATATCGGCGGCTGGGCCGCAGCCCCCAGCCGCGCCGAACCGAGGAGCTGAACGGACAGCGCGATGCACCAGCAACCACCAGCCCAGAGAGATCCCGGCACCAACAGGCCCGAGTAGTTGCCTGATGGCGTCAGCGTCGTCGAACACGTGCGAAACGCTGCCCGCAGCGCCGGCCCACCCCCTGAGCTCGAAGATCCCGACACCGACTGGGACTGGGACAGCGGCGACCTGTTCGCCGAAGCCTGGCGCACCGGCTGCATCCCCGCTGTGGACCTGCGCCGGGCCATGGGAAGCCGCGGCGAGGACAAGCCCCAGTGGTATTTGGAACTCAAAGCGGCGTCGGGCGACTCCCTCTACTTCCGCGACCGCCCCGAGATCGCAATGGCCGCAGCCTCTGGGCAGCTCGGAGACCGGGCCAGACGCGTCCATAAGAACATGGCGTCGCGAGGGCTTATCGACAAGACCTTCAAACAACAGCCAGAAACGACCGGCTCTGGGGCCGTTGCTGGCGACAAGGAGCCTGAGCTGTTGCCGAAGGCCACCTGGAGGCGCGTGGGCCGAAAGACCGCCGAGATCACCCTCACCACCGAAACGACACGGCGCTACCGCGCCGAAGGCCAGATGATCGACTGCCTGCTCGCCGCCGCAGCCTCAACAGGCCGCCTCAGCGACCCCAAACGCCTGTCACGAGCACCCGTGGGCGAAGGCGTCGAGATCGGCACCCTTCCCGACGGGCAGCGCCACGCCGCCAGAAGAGACCGGACTGCCGCAGCCTCGGCCTCCCCAATAGGCGCCAAGACCGTGGAGATCACCCTCATCGCCAGCACCTCCCGCCGCAATCTGGCCAGCCACCTAGAAGCCACACGCCTCTGCGCCGCCGCCGTGTCTCTGGGCGCACTCTATGACCGCTCGCGAATGCTCCCCGACTACACGCTCAGCCCAGCCGAGACAATTGGCCCACAGTCCAAACCCGCTGACCCCGGTATCGACATGGGACTCTGAAATTCTTCCGTGAGATTCCCTCAGGTGTGCATCGCTTTGCCACAGTCAGAGGCCGAGGACGTGGCTGGCAGCCGCTCGGGGCAGTTGGTAAGCGCAGTGGTAGTTGGCCGCGAGGTGGACGGCGGTGCGGTCGTGGATGGTGTCGGCGTTCAGGCTGCAGATGTCGGCGTTCAGGCTGCAGATGTCGTCGTATTGGTGTTGCAGGGCTGCGAGCGCTCTGGCAGCTTGGTCGCGTTGCGTGCCGTCGAGATGGTGGTCGGCTCGGGCTAGGGCGATGGAGGCCTGGAAGTCGTCGTCGGTCACCGCGGCAAGCACGGTGTCGTTATCGGTGCAAGCGAGGTGGGTGCCAACCGCGGTGCCCCGGTTGTAGGCGCTGTACCACCACTGCGAGTCGACCTCGGCGACGTAGGCGGGGTACCCGCTGTCGGCACCGATGCCGGTGGCGTGGGCGGCCAGGCCGGTGCCGGCATCGGCGCGGGTGTACACGTCGAGCTGGTCGCCGGCCCGCAGCAGGTGCTGGAGGTCGTGGATGGCGGTCTCGTCGGGATGGGGCGCGGCACCGTGTTCTTGGGCGAGGCGCCGGAGGGTTCGGATGTGAAGCGGCATCCCCTTGTCTCGCCAAAGGCGCAGCTTCTCGGGCAGAAACTGGCGAGCGCTGTCACCTAGAGCTGTGGCGATGGACGGCCAGGGGATCGATGCGAGGTGACGTCCGGTGAGGCGGGCGGCGTCGTTGAAGTGCTTGAGCTGCCGGTCGTCGAGGGGCCATTCGTCGGCGTCGAGGTTGAAAGGGGCGCCGTGCTCGATGTCAATGCACGCCAGCGAGAGCCCATCAACAAGGTCGGCTCTGGGCAGAGAGACATCGACGGTGCCATCGGGCCACGCGGGCGGGCCGTCGCCGTAGTGGGGGCGAGTCGAAACGACAGTCCCCAAGGCGATGCCCCTTCGAGCGGAGGTGGTGTGCCATTGCTCATCGAGGCGGCAGATGACGGCTTCTTCGACCTTGAAGTCCTCCCGGTTGACCGGGGTGGGCCAGCTCGAGTTGGAGGGTGCGACTGCTCCCCATGTCCAGTTGGGCGCTTCGGGGTTGATGCGGGTCCACACCAGCACGGTATCGCCGGTGCGGAGCCCCTCCACCGTGGTGACGGCGCCGGTGGGGGTGAGGAATGGCTGGAGGTGGGTACGGGTTGCTCCCGGCATGGGATTTCCCTTCTTGTCGGTGTTGTTGGTCGCCTAGAGGCCGATGCCGGCTGTTCGGGCAGGGGATGCGATCTGTTCGGGGCCGACCAGCGCCTCGTCGATGAGCAGTTGGAGGTCCAAGTCGGCCGCGACTGCGATCTCGTGGGCGGCGAGCACGGTGGCTATCGGATCGCCGGCGCTCTGTTTGACGGCGGCGCGGGCGGCTTTGGCGAGCTGGGAGTAGGCCCGGCTGCGGTCCAGGGCTGTGATGTGGGCGATGGCTGCCCAGGGATGCGGGAGAGTGTGTGTGATGGCGTCGCGCAGTTGGCCGGGTGCGAGGCTGGCGGGGTCGGTGCCTGGTGGGAGGTGGACGGCGCGGGTGTGCAAGGGGTGTCGGCTGGCGAGCTGGGCAATGCTCTGGGCTGCTGTGGTTCCGGCAGTGTCGCTGTCCAATACGAGGGTGAGCAGGCCAGGGGCGCCGCATTTTGTTTCCAGGGCGCCGAGATGACCGGAGCCGAGGGCGGTGCCGCAAGCGGCCACGGCGTTGTCGATGCCAGCGGCGTGGGCGGCGATCGCGTCGGTGTAGCCTTCGACGATCACGGCCTCACCGCTGTGGGCGATGGCATCAGCGGCGAACTCGATGCCATAAAGGGCCTCTGACTTGTCGTAGAGGCGGGTGGCGCGGGTGTTGATGTACTTGGGGCCGTCGCTCAGTGTCCTGCCCGCTAGTGCAATTGTGGTCCCTTCGATGCTTTGGATGGGGAATACCACCCGGCCCCGAAGGAAGTCCCAGACGCGCCCGTTGGTCTCGCCGAGCACTCCGGCGTTGATCCCGGCCTGTTCGCTGATGCCGATTCGGGCGAGGTGGCTGGTGAGGCCCTGCCATTGGTCCGGGGCCCAGCCGAGCCGCCACTTCTCCCAAAGGTCTTCTGAGATGCCGCGTCCGAGGAGGTAGTCGCGGGCCTCAGCAGCCTCTGGGCTGTTGATGAGCAGGTGGTGATACCACGATGCTGCTGATTCGACGGCTGTGGCATTGGGCTCGCTTCGGACATCGGCGGGTGCTGACGACAGCGCCGGTTCGGGTGCGGGCCGGTTGGCCAGCGCGGCGATCACCGGTATTGAGATCGCAGTCGGAGGCTCTCGCCGTGTGGTCTCATCGGGGTTGTGATGTGGCGGGCGGGGACCTGTCATGCATCCGCCGGGATCGGGCGCGGTGCTGTCGTTGTCGGCGTCGAAGAGGTCGCTTGCGATGTCGAAGGCGGCTTGTTCCCACGCGGTGGACAGGTGCCGGGTTGTGCAGCCGCTGTCGATCCAGTCGTCAATGGCGGCTTCCCAGCGTCGCGCGTCTGCTTCGAGGAGATGCGACTGGTCAGCGCCGCAGGCTTGGGCGATTCTGGCAGTCCGCTGTGCGGCCAGGTCTTCGAGGACGTTGCGGTGCCTGAGCACCCGCCGCGCGGCGACGGCGGCCCGTACATCTGCTGTCCATGCGGCGATCTGCCCTGTCGGGGGCTGGCAGTCCCCAAGAGCCTCGATGCGCTGTCGGGCAGGAGTATCTGAGATCGCGGCTATGACGGGGACGAGCCTGTGGCGGCCGTGGGCGTCGGCCCGCTGGTACAGCGACCAAAGCTGGACGAGCCACGGGTTGTCGTGCCGGCCGGACTCTGCGGCTCTCTGGTTGTTCTGTCTTATGCGTTCGAGGGCTTGGCTGTCGATAAAGCGGAAGTCGTTGTCGAGCAGGCCCCGCGCCTTGCGGATGGCCCCCAAGGTGGGACGGCGCTGGGATTCGGCTGGCTGCGATGGTTCTGCTGGGTGGAGCCTGGTCGAGTCCAGGCGGTCGATGTGTTCGAGCAGCCGGACTTCGGCCTCCATCAGTTCTCTGTCCTCGAGGGCCGCGCTGTGGCCTTCTGTCTCGTGCAGTCCCGCGAGCCAGTCGTCGATCTCGTCGGCGATGTGATGGTCGATGTAGTCGGCTCGGGCGCGCTGGGCGACGATGTCGCTCCCGGCGACCAATGCAACGGCATCGAGGCTGTCGGAGGCTGGCAGAGAGCGGCTTGAGCGGGCCGCCACCGATTCGAGGTGGGTTTTGGCGTCGGAGAGGGCCATGGCCGGCGCGGTGACGTCGGTGGCGGTTGCCCAACCGTGGCGGCGGGCGAACACGGCGTCGATGACCTTGTCGGGCACGGTGTGGGTGGGGGCGGACTCGGGATCGGCGGCGGGAGTGTCGGTGATGATGTGCAGCCAGTTTTCGGAGCGGCCCCGCGACAGACCGACGTAGAGCTGGTCGCGCCCGGTCGACCCTGTGATAACGGTGAGCGATGCGTCGACCGTGGTGCTTTGCGCTCTGGTCTGGGTGATCGCATAGCCCAGATCCACATGTCTTGCTGCGTACGCCGCGGTGACCGTTGCCTCGGCTTGTCGGTCCAAGTGGGACAGGATCAGGTCGCCCTGTTCGGTGGCGGCAGCCACGGTCCAGCGATCGCCATTTCGCACCGGCAGTCCGTCGTTGGCGCGGCGGTGTCGGTCGTTTCTCCGAGTGGTCACGATGTCGCCGACGCGGATGGTCAGGTCGCCCGTCCCGGCAACCGCTTCGCCCGTCTCGCCGGCCTGTGAGCGCCGATCGGCGATTTCGGCGTTGATCTGTTGTGCCAGCTCCAGGGTCGGGGCGCAGATGACCGTGGTGTGGTGGCGGTGGTGCTTCCACCAGTCTGCGGCTGCTGCTGCCGCGTCGGCGCCAGAGCCGTCAGTGATCCGGTGGCGATCGCGGTGGTAGTCGAGTCCCTGCTTGAGGCCGCGGTGGATCGCCGAGGTGGCTTTCGCCTCTGCGGGGTCGTCGAACCGCCAAAGCTGGCTGAGGGTGAACGCGGGCAGCACATCGCAGGCGGCCAGCGCGTCGAACATACCTCCGGCGGACACTGAGCCCTGCTGGGCCGGATCGCCCACCAGCACGACCCGGGCGTCGGCGGCGGCTGCCTTGCCACACAGCGCCGCCAGGTCCCGGGTTGACAGCTGGCCGGCTTCGTCCACGATCACCCACCCGCCTTGCGGGATCGGCTCGCCTGATGTGTTGATGAGCGCCACGGTGCTCGACGCTGTGCCCAGAGCCGCGCCCAGTGTGCCCGCGGCCACCGCAGTCGGCGCGGTCGCGACGATCCGGTCACCGCCCACTGCCGCGGCGATACATGCCAAAGCGGTGGTCTTGCCCGAACCCGCAGGCCCGATCAAGATGCTGCCCGCACTGCGGGTGGCGATCAGACCCTTTGCGGCTTGGGCCTGATCGTCGCCGAGTCCCGTCAGGTCGATGCGCTCGATGGCGCTGGCATCGACGGGCACCGGAGAGGCCAGCCAAGCTGCGGTGGCCTGTTCGGCGGCGATGAGGCCGGGCGACGACCAGCGGCCCTCGTGTCGCACCAAGCGCTGCTCCAGCCTGTCGCGCAGCGCCGTTGCAGTCACCGCGGCGATCTCGTCGCCCGAGCGCACGATCATTTCGCAGCCAGGACCGGCGTTGACGGCCGCGTACACCACCGCGTCCAGATCGACATCAGACAGGCTGGTGGCAGAATCCTCGGCCGCTGCCAAAAGCAGATCCATCATGTCGCCGTCTAGGGCGAGCTGGGGCCCGTCCACGACGAACTCGGGGCGGTCGTAAGCATCGCGTTCGATGCGCCGAGCCGACCGATACCCTGCCACTGTCTTGGCAGGGTCGAGGCCGAGCTGGATGGCCTCAGCGCGCCAACGGTCGTGGGGGTCGCCGTCAAGGCTCAGCAGCTTCTTCGACTGGCGGGTTGCGACTGCGGCCTGATTCCAGATTTCGATGCGCTCCTGGACGGTTGGCTCACGCCCGGTGTCTGCCTCGAACTGGCGCACCCTTCGACCGGCTTCCCGGGCTGTGTCGCGGCTGCGCGACGACCAGGTCTCAATGAGGTGCTGGGGGCTTCCCGCGACTTCGGCGTGGAGTCGCTCGTCGATGCGATCCCACGACCAGCCCAGCCGCCGCGACAACTCGGCGCGCAGCACCGCCCCACCGACCATGCTCGCGGCCTTGGCCGTTGCATACAGCGCCCTTCCGTCTAGGGTGCGCCACTTGCCGTCCCCGCAGCGCACTTTGTTGGCGACCACGAGATGCGAGTGAAGCTGCGGATCGCCGGAGCGGGATGTGTAGTGGTCGAAGCGGGCGATCGTCGCGCCGTTGGGAACTTCTTCGTTGTTGGCCCCTCCTGTTCCGGACCGGGAGGCGACGCCGTTGGCCTGCACGTAGTCGATCAGCGACCGAACCGACAAGGACCATGCTGATTCGATCTCGCGGCGGGTTGCCTCGTCGGCCAGCGCCCACGCCGTTGATACCGACTTGGGGACGCTGTAGGTGAGGTCGAACCCGCCGACGGCCTTGCGCTGACGGGCGATGCCGAGCCGGTCGATAAACGTCCCTCCCGGATTGATCCGCCTACCGAGCTGCTCGCCAGTGTCGGGGTCGCAGCCCGCCAGCATGGCCTTGAGCTGGTCGATGGTGACTGCTCCGCCGACCTGCACTCCCATTGCCCCTGCCGCCGCCCATACACCGGGTTGCTCCCCCGAGTCGGTGTAGTAGCCGGCCTGATCGACCTGGGACGAGAAATGCACTCCGGCTGCACCGCCCGACGTGTAGTACTCGGCGTGGCCGGGTCCCACTTTGGCGATGGACAGCACCCTTGCGACCGCCTTTCACGCTCGTCATAAAGAGGGCGCACATCCTCTCCGAGCGCACCGGTCGCAAGCGGTCGCAAACCCCGGCCTAGTGTTCGACCGGCCCGCAGTGCTCTTGCGTCCGGCTGCGACCGGTCTCCCTATGTGTTTGCGACCGTTTGCGACCGGTCTCGCATTGCAGAGTGTCAGCCATGGAACCAGACAATTGTGATCGCCATGACATCTTGTTGACCCGCCGCCAGGTCGAAGCGCGCTGCTGCCTGTCCACCAGCTCGATCTACAGGTTCATGCGCGATGGGCTGTTCCCCGAACCGATCCGCGTCGGCAGGCGCGCCGTACGCTGGCACGCGACAGAGATTGAGGAATGGCTCGCCTCACGGCCCCGCGCTACCGGCGACCTTTCTTCCGCATAGACCGCCGACCTTGGTCGGCGAGCACCAGCTCGACTGCGAGTTGGGCCCTCCAACAACAGGTACCCGCAAGACCTCCGTGTCAACAGACGCGATCAATCAGGCCCGGGACTTTCTATCTGGGCAGGCACTTGTCGCGGGGGTGGCCGATGCGAGTAAGCATAGTTGCGGCTGGTCGATTGCCAGGTTGGCCTGTTCGTGGACATGAGGCCGATTGTGGTGATGATGCTCAACAGAGGGGTTGCGATCCGCCTCGGCGTTGGGCGCATTTGCGACTGGGATTACTGCTAGCTCGGTCTCAGCCCGATGCCATTCAACGGGACCACGTCACTGGCTGCCACCCCTGACTAGTGCGGCTGTGGGGAGAACCGGTACACGGTGTTGTCCCGGGAAGCCTCTGGGTTATCAGGATGCAGGTGCTCGATAATGGTGATCTTCCCAAGCCCGCAGTCGCCGAAGCCGTCGCAAGTGATGTCGCCGATGATGCCCCGGAATCCGGCCACCTGATCGAGGTGCTCGCGGATTCCCGCCCGATCGATGATTAGGGTGCCGCCGTCGGTTCGTGATGCGGCTTCGACGGCTTGAAGCAAGAGCGTGGTGGCATCGTAGGCGTGGGCCCAGAATGCCCGGGACGGACGCGTCCCCGCCATGTGCTCGAACCGCTGGGCGGCCTGCTCGGCATTGGTGCCGGTGGCCTCGTTGTCGTTGTCGCCGAAGTCCAGGTCGGGCCCGGCGATGAACACCCCCCTGCTAATTGGCAATGACATGAACGGGTAGTGCAGCACCGCGTCGCCCGCGACCAACACGGTGTCGTCAAATGCCTCGTTCTGGCTCAGACCCTGCACCAAGCCGATTGCCGACTGCCAGCTGAGCGGGATGAACACCGCATCGGGGTCGCCCGCGGCTATTTGGCTGAGCACCTCGGCCCAGTCGGCGGTATTCGAGTCGGCCTCGATGAAGTGGGTGATGGTGCCGCCGTGTCGCTCGAACGCGCCGCGGAACGCCTCGGCCAGCCCTCGAGTGTAGGCGTCGCCTTCGTGGACGACGGCCACCCTGTGGGGGCCGATCTTGTTGTGCAGGAAGGCTGCCACCGCCTCGCCCTGGTAGAGGTCGTTGTGAGCTGTGCGGAAATACCCCGGCCGGTAGTGCTCGCCGGGATTTCCGGCCAGATCGGAGGTGAGAAACGGGGAGGTGTTCGACATAGATATCATCACCAGCCCCTCGGCGGCGATCAAGGGAACGGCGGTTGTAGCGGTGGACGAGCAGGAGGGACCAATCACCCCCACGGTGCTCCCGCCGGCCAGCGCGGCTTCGGCCACAACCGGGCCTGCGTCGGCTGAGCAGCCATCGTCGATTCCGTCGCCGACTTCGACGGTGAAACTGCCGCGGATCGGGCCGTAGTCCTCAACCGCGAGCTTGACAATGTGGAAGTAGTCGCGTTCTCCGGGGCCGGTGGGGTCGAGCGCGCTGATCGAACGGATGTGGATGGATCCGCCCGGGTTCACTGTGACGATACCCAGCGACCCGTCGCCCAGCGCACTGCCGTCAGAATCGCTGCACGCCCCAGCTACCAGACACAAGGCCAGCAGCATCGAAATCGCAGCAGAAAAACGCCGGATCATCATGGACCAGACCAGGCTACCTCAACCGGTGGGGACGACTTCGGTCGGCCATTGTGTCCTGAGCGGCTGCTTGTGTTTTCCCCACCTTATCCCCCGCCATTTTGCACCGGTTGTCGAAGGGGTGCTGGTGGTCCACGAGTTTTGCTTGGGGGTGATATTGGATCCTGCTGTCATGGACCGCGGGAGGTTCTTTGGCACCGATGGGAGCGCTATTTGGGTGGCCGCCGGGCACGATGTGAGTGTCGATGTCGAACTGGCAGCGGTAGACGTTGAGCAGCGATTCCCGTGCGGCGAATAGTTGATCGCGCAAGTAGACATGTTCCTGAGGGACTTCGTCGATGGGCGCGTTCTGTGCGCTGGCCCTCGCGCTGCCAAATGTGAGTACGAGCAGGCCAACCACAGGTGCGGGGATAATCGCTCGGTGGTGGGACTTGTCAGGAATGCAGGAGAAGCACAAGCAAAAGCTGCGCGGGACTGGTACCGCTGGACGAGCTGCTGAGCCTCCTGATTCAGCGAGTGTGCCAGGTGACTGCGTCGGGCATGAGCCTGAGCCCCCATCTCTGGTCGCCCCAGCATGTGATTGCCTGGTTGGCGTTGACCCCGCATGTGAAGTTGCCGCCTGCGGTGATGGCGGTGAAGGTGCCTTCGGGTGCGTCCAACTGGCCGAATCTGTTGTCATATCCCCAGCAGGCTGCGGTGCCGTTGGTCCTCAGTCCACAGACGTGGGAGTTTCCGGCATCGAGTGCGGTAAAGGTGCCGGAAGGCGGAGTCCTGATAGAGCCCCAACAAGTGACAGTACCGTCGACTTTGAGTCCACAGGAGTACGCGTGGCCTGCGGTAATGGCGGTGAAAGCCTCGTTGGGGGGAGATGCCTCACTTTGGTTATTTTCGCCCCAGCAGGTGACGGTGCCGTCGGTTCTCAGGGCACAGTTGTGGTAGTAGCCCGCTGCTATAGCGTCGAACAGGCCGCTGGGGGCGTCTCGTTGACCAAAATTGTGGTTGTCGCCCCAGCAATCGATGCTGCGATCCAGCCTCAATCCACAGGAATGGTCTCGACCGGCGGCGACTTGGTCGAAATTGCCGCCCGGAGCATTCGCCTGTCCGGCCCAGTTTGAGCCCCAACAGATCGCTGTTTGGTCGGCTTTCAGCGCACAACCGTGGCCCAGTCCGATTGACACCGAAATGAATTCACCGTGTGGTGGCTCCTGGGAAAACAAACTGGAGTCGCCCCAGCAACTGATCGATCCATCAGTCTGGAGTCCACACCCGTATTTTCGGGTGGAATCTACCGCTGTGTATTGGCCGTCGGGAATCGTGGTGCTGAGGAAGGGGTTGGTGCCCCAGCAGACCACGGTGCCGTCGGTTTTCAGGCCGCAGGATCTGCGGTAGTCGGAGCTGATCTGGGAGAAGGTCCCGCCGGGGGCGGTGGTTTGTCCGTAGTGGTTGTCGCCCCAACACGAAATTGTGCTGTCGGTCTTGATGCCGCAGGTGAAGCCTCTACCTGCGGAAAGCGCAGTGAACGTGCCGACCTTTGGGGTCGCTGGCCGATTGCTAAAGCTGCTGCCCCAGCACGTAACGAAGCCGTTGGTTCTCAGCCCGCAGATATGGTCAGCGCCTCTGGCCAAAGCGGAAAACGCCCCGGAAGGCGCATCCAAGATTCCGGGGTCGTGGTCTCTGCCCCAGCAGGCGATGGTCTGGTCGGTCCTGATCCCACAGGCGTTGAAGTAACCGACAGAGACCGAGGTGAAAGTACCCTCTGGCGGCTCACCCAGACGGCCGTCCCAATCATGTCCCCAGCAGGCGATGGTCTGGTCGGTCCTGATCCCACAGGCGTGGGAATTGCCGACTGCGACTTGGACGAATGACCCATCGGGGACTGGCTGGTCATATCGATTATTCCCCCAGCAGGCGATGGCCTGGTCTGTACTGAGTGCGCAAGCATGATTCGAGCTGGTGTCAAGAGTCGCAAATGTCCCATTGGGGGCATCGGTGATCTTGCCGCCCCAACACTCAATCAACTGGTTTACGGTAAGCGCGCAGGTATAGAGCCCGTCGGGAGAGACAGCGGAGTATTGGCCGCCAGGCGCAATCGACTCTCCGTAGTTGTTGGTTCCCCAGCAGGCGATGCTCTGGTCGGATCTGATCCCGCACGATTGTCCGGAGCTCGTGGCAATGGAGATAAACGGGTTTTCGGGAGGCGTTTCGCCGCAACCGCCGGGCACAATGTGGGTATCAACGTTGAACAGGCAGCGGTAGACGGTGAGCAGTGCCTCTTGGTTGTCGACCAGGCGGTCGCGCACGTTGAGGGCATGCTGGGTGGGTGTACCCTCGAATGGCGTGGGCTGGATCGGGCCTCCAGTTGGGGCGCCATTCGAGCAGCCGCCTTGCACTACGTGGGTGTCTATGTCGAAGCGGCAGCGGTAGGAGTTGAGCAGCGATTCTTGATCGGCGATCAGTTGGTCGCGCAGCCAAATTTGCTCTAGCTGGGCCTCGTCGCTGGCCGAGGCGCTCCCACCGCTGGCTAAGGCCAGCCCAATAACGGCCACCGCCGCGGCGGTCAGCAGGACGCTAGCTCTTTTGAATTTGAACATGGCTACTACTCGCCCTCTCCCTGTCCTAGGACCCCAAAGGCTACCCCCCCCCCCGCCACAGATGCAAGTGGTTTCCAGGGCAGCCCAAGGGGGCAGGAGCCGCCTGCTTGCCTATGCGGAGTCGGCGGGCTCAGACGGGTGTGGTGGTTTGGCTTTGATCTGGTCTGGGGGAGGGTCGGTCGGGCTCTTGGGCCCCCAGCAGGCGATGGTGCCGTCGGCTCTGATGGCGCAGGAGTGGCTGAAGCCTGCTGCTACGGCGGCGAAGAGGCCAGGGGGCGCGTCGGTCTGGCCGTCGATGTTTAGGCCCCAGCAGGTGATGGTGTTGTCGATTTTGAGGGCGCACGAGTGGTAGGCGGTGATTGCGATGGCGGTGAATTGGCCGGTGGGCGCGTCGGTTAGGCCGTCGGTGGTTGAT
>VYDF01000234.1 GCA_009843565.1 Acidimicrobiia bacterium
CCCCTGAGGCCACCCCCGAACCCGAGCCTGAAGATCACCCCTCGGGGTTGGACATCGCCGCCATCGAGGCCGCCGTGGCCGACTACATGGACACGGCCGGAATTCCCGGGCTGCTATTGGCCGTGGCCCTGGGAGGCGAGGATCCGTGGACCTTCGCCTGGGGGGTGAGCGATCTCGCTACCGAAGAGCCCATGACGCCGGGCCACTACGTCCGCATCGGGTCGGTCACCAAGCCGGTCACCACCGTCGCTGTGCTGTCGATGGTGGATGAAGGCCTCGTCGACCTCGACGCCCCGGTCACCGCTTATCTGGGCGACGACTGGTACGGCCCCTACGAGCACGGCCCCGACATCACCCTCCGGCACCTGATGGGCCACACCGCGGGATTTGTGGAATACGCCTTCGATCCCGGGTTCTTCATCCTGGGCTCCGGCCGACTGAACGTGCCCATCGTCCCCGAGGAGATCGTGCGGTTCACCACCAGGTACGGGCCGGTGGCCGAGTTCGAAACTCAGTACAACTACAGCACCGCCGGCCACGTGATCGCGGGAATGATCATCGAGGCGGTCACCGGCAATCCCGCCCATGTCGAGATCAGGAACCGGGTCCTCGATCCCCTGGGGTTGGAGAACACCTACCTGCCCCCCGGCGAGCTGCCGCCCGAGCCGGTGGCCAACAGCTACAACGGCGGTCTGCTCTACTCCGCATTCACATCGCTGACTAATCCCCCTGATGGTTCACTGCACGTCTTCAAGGGCAACGACTACCTCTCCACCAACAGCTATCCCCAGGAATTCCTGCAAACCGCAGGCTGGACAGGCGGAGGAATCGAAACCCTGATCGGCGACGTCCCGACGATGTTCCGAGGGTTGTTCACCGGAGGCCTGATCAGCGACGAATCCCTGGCTGAGATGACCGCTGGGGGGGTCAACCCCGGCTACGGCCTGGGAGTGGGAATTGACGACATCGACGGCCACCTGGTCTACAGCCATGGAGGGGGCACGCCGGCGTTTCGCACTCGGGCGCTCTACTTCCCCGAGTTGGACCTGTCCATAGCAGTAAACGCCAATGTCCTGCCCCCCGATCCTGACGCCCAGGAATTGGTTGATGCTCTGATCCCAATCGTGATGAAGAGCTGGGGGCTGTCCAACTGATGAACCTCGCCGCCTGGAACGAGGCTGCTGCGCAGCTCACCGCCTCGGGCTCGCTGTTCGCCTGGTCGATCAAAGAGGTCAACGGCGTCCCTGTACGGGTGTTCGACAACGCCCCCGACTCCCTGCGGGACTTGTTCGCCGGCACCGCCGCCCACGGAGAAGCCGACTACCTGGTCTTCCAAGATGAGCGCGTTTCCTACGCCGAGGCGCACCGCCAGGTGAGGGCGCTGGCTGCGTGGCTGGCCACCCACGGCGGCGTGAGCCAAGGCGACCGGGTGGCCATCTCCATGCGGAACTACCCGGAGTGGATCATCGCCTATTGGGCGACGGTTTCGATGGGGGCAGTGGTGGTGGGCATGAATGCCTGGTGGACCTCGTCGGAGATGGCCTACGGCCTGGAGGACAGCCAACCGACAGTGCTGATTGTGGACGGAGAGCGCTGGGAGCGCTTGGCCGCGATCGACGCCCGACCGGAGATTCCGGTTGTGGTGACCCGGTATGAGGAGGAACTGCCCGAAGAGGTAATCCCGTGGGCCGACACGGTGGCCGACCCCGACCCGCCGGAACTGGCCGATGTGTCAATCAGTCCCGATGACGACCTTTGCGTTTTCTACACCTCGGGCACTACCGGCTTCCCCAAGGGGGCGGTGATGACCCACCGGGCCGCGGTCCACAACGTGATGAACATGGGCTTTTACTCAACGACTTTGGGCATGATCAATGAGAGGGAGCCCATTCCCCAGGGCGAGAAAGATCAGCCTGCCGGCCTGGTGTGCGTGCCCTTGTTCCATGTCACCGGCTGCAACTGCTACCTGCACCCCACCACCTTCGTGGGCGGAAAGCTGGTGCTCATGTACCGCTGGGACGCTACCGAGGCTCTGAAGCTCATCGACGCCGAGCGACCCAACACTCTGGCCGCCGTGCCGGCCATGTCCCGAGAGATCGTGCTGCATCCCGACTTCGATCGCCACGACACCTCCAGCCTGGGCTCGCTGGGAGGCGGGGGCTCGCCGCTGCACCCCGACCTCGTGGACAAGATTTCCCGGTCGATCCCCAGCGGCAATCCCGGCACCGGCTACGGCCTGACCGAGACCAGCGGCGTGGTCACCATGAATGTCGGCTCGATCTACCGGGACAAGCCCACCACCGTGGGCCCGCCGCTGCCCACCGTCGAGGCCAAGGTGGTAGACGACGACGGCACCGAACTGCCGCCCGGCCAGCCCGGCGAGCTGCTGGTTCGCTCCCCCATCGTCATCCGGGGCTACCTCAACAAGCCCGAAGCCACCGCCGAGGCCATCGTCGACGGCTGGCTGCATACCGGCGATGTCGCGGTCATCGATGAGGACGGTTTCATCGCCATCGTCGATCGGGCCAAAGACCTAGTGATCCGCGGCGGTGAGAACATCGCCTGCGCCGAGGTGGAAAACGCCATCTACCAGCACGACGCGGTGGCTGAGGCCATCGTGTTTGCCGTGCCCGACGAGCGCCTCGGCGAAGTGCCCGGCGCTGCCATCGTGCTGCGCCCCGGCGCCGAGCTCGACGCCGACGGCCTGCGAGCCCATCTGCACGGCCGCCTCGCCCCCTACAAGATCCCCGCTCACATCTGGTTCCAAGAAACCCCGCTCCCCCGCAACGCCTCCGGCAAATACTTGAAGC
>VYDF01000245.1 GCA_009843565.1 Acidimicrobiia bacterium
ACAAGATGAAGGTCGCCAGATTGGCGTACCGCACCTCGTAGATCTCCTCACAGCCTCCTTCTCCGGACGCGGCATCGTCGTCATCGTCGTTGCCGCATGCCGACACCACCAGCCCAAAGGCCAGAAGCAGCGCTAGCAGCTTGAACAACAGGTGTTTGGTTTTCATTGTGTTCCCCTCCGGGTATTCATGGTTGCTCCGTTGTCGAATCGGCCGATTGCTCAGCAGATTCGACAGTTTGGAGTTCTTCCAGGGCTGATTGCTCAGCCTGTTCGATGGCACGCCGCTCTTCGTCGAGCTCGTGTTCCACTTCGACTTCAATGGCAGTGTCCTCGCTGCGGTTGGCCCACCGCTCCAGATAGCGGCGCAAGAACTGGGAGGTCATAGCCAGCACGAACACCACGCCCAGCCATACGTCCTGCATATTGGACGACACGTTGAGCAGGTTCAGGCTGTTGCGGATCACCCCGATCAGCAGCACACCAGCCAGGGTGCGGGGAATCGATCCCCGCCCGCCGAACAGATTGGTGCCTCCGAGTACTACCGCGGCCACCGCGTATAGCTCGGTGAGAACTGCGGCATTGGGCTGTCCTACGTTGACCCGCCCCAGCAGGGTGAATCCGCCCACCGCAACAGCCAAGCCCCCCAGCACAAAGACGGTGACCCGCACCCGGGTGACGTTGATGCCAGCTCGACGAGCTGCTTCGGCGTTGCCCCCCACCGCGTAGATCCGCAACCCGAACCGGGAATAGCGAAGGATTATGTGGTAGGTGACGCCGAGACCCAGTGCCACCCAAATGGGCATCCGCAACCCGATGAACTCCCCGCTCCACCAAGCCTTCCAGCCGCCAGGGAGGTTGCCCACGGTGTTGCCCGCGGTGATCTCCCGGGCCAAGCCCCGGGCCATTATCAGAAGTCCCAAGGTGGTTATGAACGAGGGGACTCTGAGTACCGCGGTGACAAGCCCGTTGAACAGCCCCGCGGCTATGCCTACGCCCGCTCCGGCCAACAGACCGAGCACGATGCTGTTGTTGCGCACCATGGTCTCGGCCGCCACCACCCCGATCAGGGCTAGGACGGAACCCTGAGACAGGTCCAATTCGGCCGCGATGATGACAAGGGTCATCCCGAAGGCTGCGCAGGCCAAAAAGGAAGTTTGCAGCAGGATGTTCTGGAGATTTCCGGTGGTCAGGAACACGTCGGATTTCACGGTCATTACCGCCCCGAGGATGACGACCACGAAGATCGCGAACCCAGCCTCCACCACCCGGGGAATGGCGACCCGGATCCTGTCCCATCCGATGGCAAGCGTGGGCGTGGTCATGGGGCCACCCGCTGATTCGACCTGCGGCGATGGACTTCGATGCCCTCGACCACCAGGCTGACCAATGCTTCGAGGTAGAGCTCTCCGGCATCGGCGGTCGCCCCGCGGGGGTCGCCGATCACCCCAACCGGGGACAGCGCGGCCATTCCCTCGGAGCGCAGCTTGGCACTGGCCTCCGAAGCCGGACCTACGTGGCCTGCCACTGCCGACGCCATGTTCACCCTGTGGGGAGCGATGGGCAGCAGTATGCTGGTCTCGAAGTGGCCGCCGTGAGTTCCGACCAATTCTCGGTGAAGATCAAGCTTTGTCTCGGCAACTTGATGCACGGCGTCCCGCTGGGCGGGCCAGTCGTCGAACGACACCACCCGACTGTGATGGCCAGGGTCCAACTCGGCCATAACCGCGGCCATAGCCCCAACGTTTCCGGCATGACCGGTCACCAGGTATGCGCTCTGGAATCCATGACCCAACAGCGTTTGGATCACCTCCACAATGACGCTCATCAACGTCTTGTTGCTCAAGCTGGCCGTACCCGGAAACGCCAGATGATGGCTGGAGGCCCCAATGGGGACACAGGGCGATACCACGCACTCCCCCACGCTTCGCGCCGCCCGGTCGGCCACTGCCTCGGCAATGAGAGTGTCGGTGTCCAGGGGAAGATGCGGGCCATGCTGCTCAAAGGCGCCCAGAGGGATAATCACATCCAGCGGGCTCTTTTCGAGCCGCTCGCCCAGAGCCGTCCAGCTCATCTCCCCCAGTCGCACGGATGCCTCAGAGTTCGGTGAGGGTGGCGTCGAGATAGGTGGGTTTCTGCGGGCGGCCCACCCCGATGACGACTTGCACCAAGGCCTCCACATCGGTGTGATTGCGAAGCCCGTGCATGACGCCGGCCGGGCTGTAAATCATCTCCCGCTCCTTCAGAACGGTGTCGACAATCCGGCCGTCGTCATCCTCCCACCATGCGGTCAGCTCCCCTTTGACCACGAAGAAGACCTCTTCCACCTCATGGGCGTGCGACGGGGCCACAGCTCCCGGGGGCATCATCATCACTGACAGCGTGAAATTGTCGGCGGTGACCGTTCCGGGCTCGTAGTGCTTGCCGGTAATACTCGCCCCCACCATCCGCACATGGGCCCGCCGGTACTCCTCCTTGAGGTCTCCTTGGGCAGCAAATGGCTCCCAGTCGAGTTCCTTGCTTCCGTACCTCTGGACATGCTCGAAAAAATCGGCATCGGTGAATTCACTCGCCACGATCGTCCCCCCTAGTTGCTTCAGCACTCGGAATCTTAGTGCTTAAGTTTTGGTGTTGCTCAGGGACTCAAGAAATGAGCTGGCGCTGGCGGGCCAGAGTCACTGCATAGCCAGGGCGCGAGGGGGCGATGAGGATGCCGTTGGCATGGACTTCTTCGGCCGAATCCTTGCGTCGGGTGGGTGGAGAGAGGGTGATCGGCTGGTTTGCGGCCAGTTCCAAGATCAATCCAG
>VYDF01000087.1 GCA_009843565.1 Acidimicrobiia bacterium
CCGCAAGATCGCCCCGATGGTGGTGTGGCTGTGTACCGACGCCGCCCGCCATGTCACCGGGCGCACCTTCCACATCTCCGGCGACATCGTGAGCCGCCTCAGCGAGCCGGAACGGGAGCTGGCCGTCTACCAGGAAGACGGCCTCACCCTCGACGCCCTTGACGCATACCACGGCCGCCACCTCACTGAGGACCTCGCCAACGACTACCTCCTCGAAGACCGCCCCGACCTCCAAGTCTTCGAGCCGTAGCCCAATTCGCCTGGTTTCGCCGCCGGGAATTCACGGTGGGGAGTGCAATAGGCTGGGGCATGGCCCAAAACCAGGCTGGCGAGCGCTACATGATCTTGTCTTCGGACACCCACGCCGGCGCCCAGACCCGCACCTACAAGGAATTCTTGGACCCGGCTTGGCACGACGAGTTCGACGCCTGGGAGGCGGCCATCACCAATCCGTGGGTCGACCTACGGGACATGGACGCGGCCAAGGTCAACTGGGACAGCGACGCCCGCACTGCGGCCTGCGACGCCGAAGGCATCACCGGCGAAGTGCTCTTCCCCAACACGCTCACCCCCTTCTACGACATCCTCGTCCACCTGTCCGGCGTGCCCGACACTGCGAACGGTTATGCCCGGCGGTGGGCTGGTCTGCAAGCCCATAACCGTTGGCTGGTGGAGTTCTGCGGCTACGAGCCCAAGCGGCGCAAGGGTCTAATCCAGCTGCTGCCCAACGACCTCGACGACGCCATTGCCGAAGTGCGGTGGGCGGCGGAGACCGGAGTGATCGGCGGGGTGATGATCCCTGCCATCCCGCCCAACCACGTTGTCCAGCCGTTCTTCCATCCCCGCTACGACCCGCTTTGGGATGTGTGCAGCTCGCTGGAGATGCCGGTCCACCAGCACATGGGCTCGGGCTGCCCCGATATGGGCGACGATCCGGTGGCCTGGGGAGTGACGTTCACCGAGTACGAGCTTTGGCCCAAGCGCACGCTCATCCATCTGATCTTGGGCGGGGTGTTCGAGCGCTTCCCCGATCTGCGGGTGGTTTGGACCGAGATGTGGGGAATGCGGTGGATCCTCGAAGAGCTGAGCCGCATCGACCAACGGCTCCGCAACATCCAGAGCAAATACGCCGGCGACCCCCGCACCCTCAACTACGCCCCCACCTTCGGGTCCGAAACGGTGGACAGCCTGTCGCTGACTCCCATCGAATACTGGCAGCGCAATTGCCGCATCGGGGCCTCCATGCTGCCCCGGGCCGAAGTCCAGTACCGCCACGCGGTAGGAGTGGACACCATCATGTGGGGAGCCGATTTCCCCCACGACGAGGGCTCCATCGGCCACACCACCGAAGCGCTGGCCGCCACCATGTGGGACGTGCCAGAAGAGGAGTGCCAAAAGATGCTCACCGAGGTGGCCGCTGAGCTCTACCGCTTCGATACAGGGGCTTTGGCTCCCATCGCCGCCCGCATCGGCCCCCCAGTGTCCGAGGTCCACACCCCGCTGGACGAACTGCCTGAGTCAAGGAGCCTCTCATTCAACACCGACCCTCCACTCGAATCGGTGATCGTCCGATGATCACCGGGATGAACCATGCGGTGCTGTATGTGCGGGATGCCCGGCGCCAGCAGCAGTTCTACGCCGATGTGCTGGGGTTCGAGACCATCATCGACGAGCCGGGGCGGTTCGTGTTCATGCGGGCCCCGGCGTCGGAGAACCACCACGACATTGCCTTCTTCTCCATCGGCGACGGGGCTGAGCCGTCGTCGGCCGGCCGCCGGTCGGTGGGGATGTACCACATTGCCTGGGAGGTGCCCACCCTGGAGGAGCTGGTCGCCATCCGCCAGCGGCTGGAGGATGCCGGTGCCTTGTACGGCGAAAGCGACCACGGGGCCAACAAGAGCCTCTACGCCAAAGACCCCGACGGTTTGGAATTCGAGGTGATGTGGCTGGTTCCCGCCGAGCACTGGGGTGACGAGGAGAACCAGGCCATAATCCGCCCCTTGGATCTCTCCCAGGAACAGCGGCGTTTTGCTGCTCTGGCCGCCGACGACTGACCGGGGCAACGGCAATGAACCAGACCCACCAGTACTGCTATTTCTACGACGACGATCTGTTCGTGGACACCGACCGGGACGGGTTCCGCCGAAGGGTCATAACCGGCGACGGGCTCCAGCTCTGCTTCTGGCGCATTGCCGGGGGTGCCACCGGCTCGTTCCTGCACCGTCATGAAGACCACGAACAGCTCGGCATCATCGTTCGAGGCCAGCTCGACTTCCGCATCAACGACGACCCGGAGGGCGAGGAACGGGTGGTGCTGGGTGAAGGCGAGGCCTATATCGCGCCCAAAGGGGTATGGCACGGCGACTCGGTGTTCATCGGCGACGACGAATACGGGGAGTGCTGGATCCTCGACGTGTTCACCCCGCCCCGCGACGACCTGCTCGCAAGCTGAACTATGTCGGATTGGCGTCTGGCGGTCGATATCGGGGGCACCTTTACCGATGCGGTGCTGTTGGATGCGGCCACCGGAGCTGTAACAGTCAACAAAGCCCTCACCACTCCGTCCGCTCCCCTCGAGGGGGTGCAGGCCGCAGTGGGCCAGCTGCTGGGCCGGGCCGGAGTGGCCCCCGGCGAGATCACCGCCCCCATCGTGCATGCCACCACGCTCATCACCAACGCCCTCATCGAGAACAAGACCGGTCGGGCTGCCCTGGTTACCACCACCGGCTTCGGTGACACCCTCCTGATCCGCGACGAGCACCGCTACGACATGTACGACCTCCAGATCGAGTTCCCC
>VYDF01000208.1:0-781 GCA_009843565.1 Acidimicrobiia bacterium
ACAGTGTGTTCGGCGCTTTATTCGGCCAGAATGGGGGAGTGAGCGTGCCGCTGATTGACGGCTTTGGAAGGGTCCACCGGGATCTGCGCATTTCGGTGACCGACCGCTGCAACTTCCGCTGCACGTACTGCATGCCCGCCGACGGGCTCGATTGGCTGCCTCGCGAAGATCTGCTCACTTTTGAGGAGATCGAGCGCATTGCCGCGTTGATGGTGGATCGATTCGGAATCGACAGCATCCGACTCACCGGAGGGGAGCCCACCGTGCGGGCCAATCTGCCGGTGCTGGTGGAGAAGCTGGCTGCATTGGGCGTCGACCTGGCCCTGACCACCAACGGGGCCACGCTGGGGCTATTGGCCGACAAGCTGGTAGCCGCGGGGCTTCGGCGGATCAACATCTCGCTCGACTCCCTTCAGCCCGACCGGTTTGAGCGCCTCACCCGTCGGGACGACTTAGACCGGGTGCTGGACGGAATCGATGCCGCGGTGGCCGCCGGACTGGACCCGGTGAAGATCAATGCGGTGATGATGAGGGGCATCAACGACGACGAGATTGTGGATTTCGCCCGGTTCGGCCGGGAGAAGGGTGTCGAGGTCAGATTCATCGAGTTCATGCCATTGGATGCCGACCAGTCGTGGAGCAACGACAAAGTGGTCACCCTCGACGAGATCGTCTCCACGGTGGCCGACGCGTTCCCGCTGGCCCCGGTCGAGCGGTCGCACTCGCCGGCTGCGGTTTGGCACTACGCCGACGGCCAGGGCTCCTTCGGAGTGATCGCCAG
>VYDF01000208.1:791-2794 GCA_009843565.1 Acidimicrobiia bacterium
CGGGTGCGGCGCCCCGCCGAAGGCATGGTCCGCCACTGCCTGTGCGCGGGGGAAGAGCACGATCTGCGGAACTTGGTGCGTTCGGGGGCGAGCGACGACGAGATCGCCGAGGCGATCTCGGGAGCGGTTGCCGACAAGTGGGCCGGACACGCCATCAACCAGGTCCACTTCATCCGCCCCGGTCGTTCGATGTCGCAGATCGGGGGCTGACCTTGACCGATGCCGGGTTCACCCACATCGACCCCCTCGGCCGGGCTCGCATGGTGGACGTCACCCCCAAGGAGGCGTCCCACCGCCGGGCCATCGCTCGGGCCAGGGTGTTCATGAGCGCCGATACTGCCTCGGCGGTGGCCCGAGGGGCTGTTGCCAAAGGAGATGTGCTGGCGGTGGCCCGGGTGGCGGGCATCCAGGCGGCCAAGCGCACGCCCGAGCTGATCCCGCTGTGCCACCCGTTGCTGGTGGGGGCCGTGCTGATCAACTTCCGGATCGAGGACACCTATATCGAGATCGAGTCCGAGGTTGAAACGGTAGACCGGACCGGGGTTGAGATGGAGGCCCTCACTGCCTGCTCAGTGGCTGCGCTGACGGTTTACGACATGTGCAAATCGCGTGACAAGGAAATGGTGATCGGCGAAGTAGCTCTTTGGGAGAAGTCGGGTGGCCGCTCCGGTCATTACCGGCGCCCGGGGCACGATGATGTCGACTACAACAACTGACCCTCTGTGCTCCTGATGGACAGTGGCAACAGGGTGGCAGGGGTGGACTTTTTGTAGTAGAACCGTAACAAGTGTCAGATCGCTGTAACGTCACACAGCAGGTGGTAACGGTGCAATCAGTTGCCCTGGACAAGTGGTTGCCGCGCGACCATTCACCAGTAGGCACCATGTGGTGGTTTACCATTTCTCTTGCAAGGAAACTCCGAGATTGGTGACATCAGTGTTGCTTATGATCTTGGCTGCCGCTTGGGCTGCCTTTCTGATTCCGCCGTTGATCCGCCGAGCGCGCAACGGCCAGTTCGGCACCCGGCGTCGAACGCGTTGGGGTATGGGTGCCCCCATGCGATCGGTACATCCCCGTTTGGCCGAGCGAGGCGCTGTTGCCGCGCCGGTGGTGGCCCTCCGGCCCAATGTCGTTTTGCCCCCTCGGGTGTACGCTTCTCAGATGGGGCCGAATTCGACTCGGGGCATACCCCGCACTTCGATTGATGCCCGCCGCCGTCGGCGCCGCATCCTCGTGACCCTCATCTTCAGCGCGCTGGCCACGTTCGTGCTTGCCGTTTACTTTGGCGGTTTTGCCCTTGTGGTTCATCTGCTGATCGATGCCCTGCTCTTGGGCTACGCCATGATGCTGGTTCAGAACCAGCGCACCCGCGAGGAGCGTCTCAACCCCATCGACGTGGATGGGCAACAAGGGCAATCCTGGGACGTGGCTTCCGGCGGCTAACGCCAACCTTTTTCCTGCTGACTCCTGCTGATTTCAATCGCGGTTCGGCGCGCGGTGCCCATTAGGCTTGATTCGGCATTTGGGGCTGTAGCTCAGTTGGCTAGAGCGCCTCGTTCGCAACGAGGAGGCCGGCGGTTCGAGTCCGCTCAGCTCCACTCGGTGGCCAATGGGTAGCGTGTCCAGGGCATGGCGAGCGATTTCGACGCGGCCCTAGAGGGATTCATCCGAGCGCGCTTGGGCGATGTCGACGGGCTTCGGGTAGAGGGCGAGGCCAGGGTCATCGGTGGGCAGTCACGGGAGAACTGGCCGTTCGATCTGCATTGGCAAGAAGGCGGGCAGTCGCACCATCGGCGGCTTTTCCTCCGGCGGGATCCGGTGGGCAGCGTGCTGGAAACCGACCGCCGGATGGAGTTCGAGGTGCTGCGTCGATTGCACGACCAGCCGGTGCGGGCCCCCGAGGTGGTGTGGCTGGACGCCGACGGGTCGGAACTGGGCCGCCCGGCAATGGTGATGACCCGCTATGACGGCCACAACGACCACTTCATTCTGCAAGGAGGCGA
>VYDF01000076.1:0-378 GCA_009843565.1 Acidimicrobiia bacterium
TCCCGGTGAGGCCCATCACCCACTTCTTGCCCACCGCGGTCTGGTAGATGTTGAGTGGCCACGGGAGCTTAACCCTGGGTTCCGACCGCACCGGTGGCGGCGTGCTCACTCTCGTTATGGCTTGGGCCATCGTCTGCCTCCGCTCCGGGCTACCCGCAACCCAGAAGCACTCGCGCTCCTGCCGACGGTACCGGCGCCCCGCTCCCTCCGGCTAGCCGTACCGGGGCTTCAACTGGCCAGCCGACGATGAGGCAGTAGGGTTCAACACCTATGTCGCAACCCACCACTCTCGGCGAGCTCAAGGCTTCCGGCGGGCAGTCGGTGTCGGTCAAGCAGGAGATCCGCCGCAATGCGATCCGCCGCATTCGAGCTGGCGAG
>VYDF01000076.1:388-2789 GCA_009843565.1 Acidimicrobiia bacterium
ATGAAGACACCGTCGTCCCCCAAATGGAAACCGCCCTGCTGGCCGGCCACGACATGATCTTCCTCGGCGAGAGGGGCCAGGCCAAGACCCGGATGATCCGCTTGGTGCTCGCTCTGCTCGACGAGTGGCGTCCCAGTGTTGCCGGCTCCGAGGTGAACGACGACCCCTATAACCCTGTATCCAAACACGCCAAGGATCTGATCGCCTCCAAGGGCGCCAAGACCCCGCTGAGTTGGGTCCACCGCAGCGAGCGCTACGGGGAGAAGCTGGCCACCCCCGACACCTCCATCGCCGATCTGATCGGCGAGGTCGACCCCATCAAGGTGGCCGAGGGGCGCTATCTGTCTGATGAGCTGACCATCCACTACGGCCTCGTGCCCCGCACCAACCGGGGTGTGTTCGCCATCAACGAGCTGCCTGATCTGGCCGAGCGCATACAAGTGGGGCTGCTCAACGTGCTGGAGGAGAGGGACGTGCAGATTCGGGGCCACAAGATCCGACTGCCCCTCGACATCTTGCTGTTCGCGTCGGCCAACCCTGAGGACTACACCAACCGGGGCCGCATAATCACCCCTCTGAAAGACCGCTTCGGCGCCCAGGTCCGCACCCACTATCCAACCGACGTGGACATCGAAATGGACATCACCGAGCAGGAGGCGGTGTTGCCCGAGGCCGATGTGCCGGTGGTCATGCCCGACTTCATGGGTGAGGTGCTGGTGTATCTCAGCCAACTCGCCCGCCAGAGCCCTCACATCAACCAGCGCTCCGGAGTGTCGGTGCGGTTGACGGTTTCCAACTATGAGACGCTGGCCGCCGCCGCCATCCGGCGGGCGCTGCGCACCGGCGAGGCATCGGCCGTGCCCCGGGTGACCGACCTGGACGCGCTGAACCCCTCCACCCTGGGGAAGATCGAGATTGAGACCATCGACGACGACCGGGACGGCGAGATCGTGGGCAACCTCCGCAAGGAGGCTGTCCGTCAGGCGTTCAGGGACGCGGTTGAAAACGACGTGCAGCAAGAGGTGATCGAAGCCTTCGAGGAGGGCCGGGTGGTAAACGCCGGCGACGACATCTCATCGTCCGACTACGCCGCCCTCGTGGACGATGTGCCCGCCTTCGCCAGCGCGCTGGCCGCCCTCGGTTATGAGCCCGGCGATCTGGAGAACCCCGCACTGGTGGCCAGCGGCATCGAGTTCGTGCTGGAGGGCCTCCACCTCTCCAAGCGCCTCAACAAGGAATCGGTGGCCGGCGCAGCCGTCTATCGAGGAAGGTCCTAGTCCGGCTCGATTCCCCGGACGCGATCCCGAAGCGTGAAGGCGGCATCTTTCGGATTGCGGTTCCGGTCGAACAGGCCGCGAGCAGTTGACCTTCCCAGGAGCCAGTGATACCCGTCAATCGCGGTGTCGGCAAAGAAACCCACGACGTTGACGCCGTCACGCTTGGCAGCCTCCACCTGATCCAGCGTCCGGGCCAGTAGTTGATCGCGCCACATCTCATCGGTGGTGGACACGCCGGTGCCGGCCACCGCTAGCGGCTGGTCGCCCAGCATGTCGGCCAGGCGGGCGAGCGCCCGGCCCAGTTCCTCGGGCTCGGGGGCCAAGCCGGAGTCGTCGCACCGGGCGGCGGGTGGATACGGCCCCAGGTGGCCGTGCTGGTCCACCGCCGCCGGGGCGTCGAAGCACATGCCCACCACGTCGAGGGCCTCCCGGTACTCCTCGCGGGCGACGATCGGGCGATCGGGCACGGTGATTTCCCCGTCGGTGAGCGCAGCGATCCAGCTCTGCCACAGCAGGCGGTCCCACCACCCCTGCCAGGCGATGGAGTCGGACCGCTGGTCGGCGGCGAACACGGTGTGCAGGCCGAACACTCCCATGATGGGCAGCCGCCCGCTTCGGAGCAGGCGACAGGCTTCGAACATGGCCTCCAGCGCGTGCTGGGCCGCCTCCGCGCCCTCGGTTGCGCTGCGGCGACCGGGAGGGCGGTGGGCCAATATGCGACTCCGCACCGCCCAGCCCACCGGGTCTTCCACCGGCACCCATCCGGCTACCCGGTCGGAGAACCACTCGCCACACCGATCCACCCAGCGAGCCCACCACAGCGAGCGTCCCTGCCGGGTGCTCCAGCCGCCCTCATCGTCGACAAACCATCCCGGCAGGGTGGTGTTCTGGAGCACCAGCCATGTTCTCAACCCGGCATCTCGGGCGGCAGCCAGCATGTCCAGGTATCGGTCGACCGCGTCATGGTCCAGCTTGCCGGGCTCGGGTTCCACCCGGGCCCACTCCACCGGAAGCCGGACATGGGTGAATCCCCATTCGGCCAGCATCTGAAGGTCGGCCCGGAAGTCGATACCGAAGCCACAGCCCTCGCCCGACCGGGAGGCCCGCCCGTCCCGCTCCCACAC
>VYDF01000114.1 GCA_009843565.1 Acidimicrobiia bacterium
CTCGGGGGTCGTCCGATCCCCACTCATTGAACTGGACAATGCCCAGCACCAGCGCGGCCGTGCTGAGGCCGGCCAAGACCACCCCGACCATGTCGGGCAGCTCGGCATCCTCGTCCGCCGTCGACTCAGTGATGAGGCTCCGGCGGGCCAGCACCGCCACCCCCACCGGGGCCACCAGGAAGAACCCGGCTCGCCACGAGGCAAACTCGATGGCCAGCGCCCCCAGCGTGGGGGCGAGAGAGGCCACCACCCCGGCCACGGTGGACCACACCCCTACCGCGATGGCCCGGCGTTGGGGTCCGAGGGTGGACATCACCAAGGCCAAGCCGGAGGTGATGAGACTGGAGCCGCCGAAGGCCTGGTAGCACCGGGCCGCGATCATGGCCGGAGCGTTGGGGGCCAGCCCCACTGCAGCTGAGCCGGTGACGAAGATGGCGATGGCCCACAGGAACACCCGCCGGTGGCCGATCCGGTCGGCCAGACGCCCCGCCGGAATGAGCAGGGCCGCCACCATGATGTTGTAGCCGCTTATCACCCACGACACCTGGGTGGCCGGGGTGTTGCTGAACGTGTCGACGATCTCGGGGTAGGCCACGAACATCAAAGTCACGTCCAGAGAGCTGGCGGCGGAGGCCAGCGACACCAACCACAACGCCTTCCACTCCCTGCTCACGGTTCCCGACGGTACTCTCAGGCCATGGACACCACGCCGGTCATCATCGAAGTCGCCCTCAACGGCACCACCACCCGGGAGCGCAATCCCCATGTGCCCATCAGCCGGGAGGAGCTCATCGAGGAGGGCTTGGCGTGCATTGAGGCCGGAGCCACCATCATCCACTGCCACATCGCCAACATGCGGGTGGCGGCTGCGGAGGCCGCCGCCGAGTATCGGGCCACCTTCGAGCCCTGGGTGGCCGCCGACCCCGATGTGCTGGTGCTGCCCACGCTGGGTTGGGGCCAAGACATGTCCGAGAAGCTTGGCCACCTGGAGTATCTGGCCGAAGGCGGCTTGCAGCGGCTGGGGTTCATCGACCCCGGCACCATGATCTTGGGCAAAGCCGGGGCCAACGGCCTGCCCGATCCCAACAGCCACGTCTACATCAACACCTATAGCGACATGGAAGTGGCCATCGAGCAGTGCAATCGCTTGGGCCTGGGCATGCACTTCGCCATTTTTGAGCCTGGCTTTCTCCGCAACGTGCTTTCCTATTGGCGCTACGGCCAGCTCACCCCCGGCTCGTTCGTGAAGTTCTACCTCGGCGGTCCGGGCGGTTATTTCGCCATCGGCGACAGCGTGAGCTTTGGCCTGCCCCCCACCGAGAAAGCGCTGGACGCCTATCTGGAGATGCTGGAGCTGGCCGGCTGCGACCTGCCGTGGTTCGCCGCAGTGGTGGGCGGCGACCTCATCGAGTCCCCTATTCCCCAGCTCACCCTGGAGCGGGGCGGCCACCTCCGCGTAGGCCACGAGGACTACGCCGGCGACCGTCCCCGACCCAACCATGAGCTGGTAGCCGAAGTTGCTGCCCTGGCCGCCGACATGGGCCGCCCTGTGGCCACTTCGGCCCAAGCCGTCGAGATCCTCGGCCTCCCCGCCCGCCAAAGCGCTGGGGTCTAAAGCCAACTCCAGCCAGGAAGCCCACCCGATTCCCTTTGAAGGACACTCCCCCCTAGGGTCTTGGCATGGCCAGCGAATACCTTGACCGGGCTCGAGAGCTGCGCTCGTTGATCGATGAGAATGCGGCCAAGACCGATGGGCTGCCCATTCCCCAGGAGACGGTGAACGCCATAGTGGACGCCGAGCTCCACAAGGTGATGGTGCCGGAGGCGGTGGGCGGGATCGAGATTCCCATCAACGACTGCATCGACGTGTGGGCCGAGATTTCCCGGGCTGACGGCTCGGTGGGCTGGTGCCTGATGGCCAGCGGTGCGGCCACGGCATACTTCGCAGCCTGGTGCCCCGACGAGCACATTGAGCGGATGTTCGCCGACGGCGTGCCCCTGTCGGCTGGGCAGTTCGCCCCCAACGGCACCGCCGTTCCCGACGGCGATGGCTTCCGGGTGAGCGGCCGCTATTCCTTCGGCAGCGGCATCAACCACGCCCAATGGGCCGGGGCGGGTGTGTTCACCGAGGAGCCTGAGGGCGTGGATCCCCGCTTCTTGTTTGCCATCTATCCGGTGGAGAAGGCCCAGATCACCGGCAATTGGGATGTAATGGGCCTCCAGGCCACCGCCAGCTACGACTACACCCTCGACGACGTGTACGTGCCCGGTACCGCCACCTTCGACATGTTCGACCTCACCGTGTACCGGGGCGGCCCCCTTTACAAGCTGGGGGTGTTGCCGCTCACCGCCGCCGGCCACGCCGGATTCGCCATCGGGGTGGTCCAGCGCGGTCTGGACGAGCTGCTGGCGGTAGCCCGCTCCAAGCACCGCATGGGCGATGCCGCCCCGCTGGCCCAGAATGAACGCTTCATCCACGAGATCGGCGAACTGGAGTCCCGCTTCCGAGCGGCCTGCTGTTGGCTCCACGACACCTTCACCATCGCCGAGCGCACCGTGATCGAAACTGGATCGCCCGACCCGATGGACGCCCTCCTTACCCGTCAGGCCACTGCGTACATCACCCAGGAGGGGGCCGACATCCTGCGCCGGGCCTATTTGCTGGCCGGCACCGATGCCCTGCGATCCGGCGGCCTCCAGCGGGCCTTCCGGGACATCCACGCCGGCACCCAGCACTACTTTGCCGGCGCCGGCCCCACCCTCGAAC
>VYDF01000004.1:0-1218 GCA_009843565.1 Acidimicrobiia bacterium
GGTCGTCGCTCACGTGCGGCGGCCAGGCTCAGCCGCAATTGAAGGTTCATGAGGCCCACCGGTTTTTCTGGGCCTGCACCCATTCGTCCGAAGCTGGCGGCACCGCCAACAGCCAATGGGTTCCGGTCTTGATGCCCCAGCCCGGGATCGACTACACCCCTGACAACCAGCTCATTTGGACACGCCGAGGCAACGGCTGTCTGGAGACGACCTTCGACCCCCTAAGTGTCTCGTACACCAGGAACGACGACGGGACATACACCCAACAACAGGGCACGCATAAGACGCGCGTCGCCGAAGACTGCTAGCCGTTGGCAACCAACAACTGTCAGCACCGCCTAGGTGATGACTTGAATCTTGCGGAGGGGAGGGGAAAGTACCCTGAGCTTTGTATGTAGGTTTTATGTGGAGGGTCTGTAGAATTGAAGGAGCATGTCTATGAGAAGGTGGTGTTGTGATTCCCGATTTCAGCAATCGGCGGCCATTGGTGTTGGTGGCAGCGCTACTGGTCATAGCGGCGTGGGCACTGACTGTTCCAGAAAACACTGAAGACTGACCGGCGTCTGCGGGCGTATTTCAGATGCTGAGAATTCTAAGGCTGCAACAACCAGGTAGGAAGCTGGCTGGGGTGTTAGTGGCGGTTGCTGTAATCGCCGCCGGATTGCTGTTCACCTCGCCCGCAGCCGCCGACACGCACACCGCCTTTCGGACGTTCGACCAATCGGAGGTGGCCCCCGAGGGAGAAGTCACGGTGACGATCGCAGCTAGCGGTTTCGGGCCATTCGCCAGGGTCAGCGAGATTTTGCCTGAGGGCTGGACGTACACGGGTTCGAGCTTGCCCAACGCGGCGGTATCGGTTGAAGACTCCGTGGTCAGATTCATCCTGCTCGAAGAAGGCGACTTCAGCTACACCGTTACCGCACCCGACGCTGAGGGAACCTGCGCATTCTCCGGCTTGATCGAGGACTCCAAGCGAAGGGCTTCGGCAGTAGGCGGGAGCCGTGAGATTGTGGTTCGCATTGATCTGTCGGAGTCGGGCGAGGAGCACACAGACATTGCCAGTCTGGAGAGGCAGTTCGCCGAACGACGGGCGCTGTTGGATGCCTACCGTTGTCGGTTCAATGCAGACACTCATTTGGTGCCCGGAGGGTGCCAGGAGGGGACGCCGGTCCGCCCCGCCCCTGATCCACCATTGTTTGTAGGTATCTCCGATGTTGC
>VYDF01000004.1:1228-2761 GCA_009843565.1 Acidimicrobiia bacterium
CGTTTCGCGCTGCCACTGATCTCACATAGTTTGTAGGTTTCAACTAAGATTACGACTGTATGGATTGCCTCTTCGCCGAACGACGGGCGCTGTTGGATGCCTACCGTTGCCGGTTCGACATCGTCTTCCGGGCAGTGTCCGGAAGGTGCCAGAAGGAGGCGGCTGTCGGTCCTGCCTCTGGTCCACCTTCGCCTGATGGGATTCCCAGCATTGCGGTGGCAATGGAGGGCCTCGTGGCCGCTCAACGCTCCTTGTTGAATGCCTACCGCTGCTGGTTCGGCATCCAATTGAAGTCCGTCACCTTGGGGTGTAGCGACACCGGCAATTCCGCGTCTTATGGCCGCTGGAGCTCCTTTGACGGGTTCAAGCAAAACCACCCCGACTTGGTCAGACCTCGGCAGGTCGGCGTTTTCACCGAGTCGATCAGATCAGCAGGTCTGTCTGAGGAGGTCGAAGCCGAGCTGCGAGTGGCCTGTTTCTACGTGGACGGTGACGACGAGGGGGCGCTGAGGGCCTACATCGACTGGAACACATTCTTTGCGTCGCGGAACAGCAGCTACGACTTGACGCTGGAATACGGCGATGGCGAGAGCACGGCGTTCGACGCGGCCAACAGCACCATCAACGAGGCCTCCATGCTGCTCAATGCCGCGGACTCTGCTCAGTTCGCCCAGTCGATCATCGAGTCCACCGCAGAAACGGTGACAGCATCTGTCTCCATTCCCCTTGGCCCCTTTGGCTCGGGAAGAATCTCAGCGACATTCAACCTTGAAGGGTCCGCCGCTGCCATCCAATCAGCCCTCGATAGGTGCCATGTGGAGGCGGCTTAGCCACCAGTTATTGCTTCTTTCGAGAGCCAGAAGACGCCATTGGGAAGATTTGTGGTCCAGTCCCAGCAAGTAATGGTTTGGTCGGTGGCGATGGCACACGTATGGCTGTGGCCAGCGGCGATGGCGATGTAAGTACCGATGGGCAGGTTTGCCCAAGAGTGCCGTGGTATGCCCCAGCAAGCGATGCGTAGATTGGTCTTGATGGCACACGTATGACCTCCGCCGGCGGCGATGGCGACAAAAGTGGCGTCGGGCGGATTCAACTGCCTGTAATAGTTTTCGCCCCAGCAGGTGATGATTTGGTCGGTGGCAATGGCACACAAATGGAAGAGGCCGGCGGCTATGTCTGTGAATGTGCCGGTTGGGGCGTCTGTTTGACCGTATTCGTTCGAGCCCCAGCAGGAGATGGTTTGGTCGGTGGCAATGGCACAGAAATGGTATTGGCCCGCGGCGATGGCGACGAACGTTCCGTCAGTTGCCTCCTCCTCGTCGTCATAGCTCCCGCCCATGCACGTGATCGTCTGATCACCATCGATAGCGCACGCAAAGAAGCGGCTCGCTGCGACAGCATTGAACATATTGTCGGCCATGTTTCCTGAGACACCTAGATTGGCGCCCCAGCAGGTGATGGTGTGGTCGGTGGCAATGGCACACGAATGAGAGCCGCCAGCCGCGAAGGCGGTGAACGTGCCGTAACCGGAGG
>VYDF01000092.1 GCA_009843565.1 Acidimicrobiia bacterium
CCCCACCCTTCCCAACATCCACGGCCGCGGCTACCTAATCCAAAACGGCCAACCCTCAATCATCCAGATCGCCATACGGAAATCAACCTGATGCCACCACCCATCCGCTATCGATCGGTCAAGGCTGAAGAACTGCGATCCATGTTGTTCGCAGCAGGATTTCGGGCCATAGGGTCAAGGCGCAAGCGAGGATCTCACCAGCGTCTGCGCCATCCCGATGGCAGGACCGTTACGTTCTACTTCCACAAGGGGGTCACGGTAGGACCAACTCAGGTCAAGCGACTGCTCGCTGACAAGGCGAAGCTGACCGAGGATGAAATTCGGGCGATATTGTGACTACATCAACTCAGCCACTGGAAAGGAGCTCCCGATGAGGGAAGTGCGGGTGCATTTCAATGATGAAGAGGGTGCGGACTGGTGGTGCGAGGATGACGGTGATTTCATGGCCGTCGCTGATTCCCCTGTTCAGCTGCTTACGCTGATTGAGGAATGGCAGTGGAATGAGGGAATTGAGGACGTCCAAATCGTGCCCATCGGACGAGCCTCAAACGTCGTTTCGGAGAAGATCCTCGTAGGTCTCGCGGCGGACGACTAGGCGGGCGTCGCCGTTGCGGGCGAACACCACGGCGGGGCGGAGGACCTTGTTGTAGTTGGAGCCCATGGAGTGGCCGTAGGCGCCGGTCACCGGGGTGGCCAGGATGTCGCCCACCGCGATATCGCTGGGCACTCGGCCGTCACGCACCAAGAGGTCGCCCGACTCGCAGTGCTTGCCCACCACTCGCACTGTCATATCTCGATCACGATCTGTAGCCCGCGGCAAAAACGTCTCATAGCCGCTGTCGTAGAGCACGGGGCGGGGGTTGTCGCTCATGCCCCCGTCAACCGATACGTAGGTGCGGACACCGGGGAGCTCCTTGATCGTGCCTACCTCATAGAGGGTGACTGCGGCGGCCGCCACTAAGGCCCGGCCCGGCTCCACGCTCACCGGAGCGGTGAAGCCCGCCGACTGGCAGGCATCGCCAATGGCCGCCGCCCACTCGGCGATGGTGGGGGCCGACTCGCCCTCCACGTAGGCCACTCCCAAGCCGCCTCCCAGCGACAGCTCGGGCAGGCCGTAGGGCTGGGCGAAACCGGCGATCACCTCGACTGCTTGTTGGAAGGAGCGCAGCTCGAACACCTGGCTGCCGATGTGGGCGTGCAGGCCCACCAACTCCACCGAGTCGGCCTCCCGGGCCCGGCGGATGGCGGCGTCGGCCATTCCGGTGGAGGCGGTGAAGCCGAATTTGGTGTCGTCCACCCCGGTGGTCACGTACTCATGGGTGTGGGCCTCCACCCCGGGGGTGATGCGCAGCAACACCTGGGGACAGACGCCGGTGGCGGCATGGAGCTCGTCGAGGCGGTCGAGCTCGTCGAACGAGTCCACCACAATGCGTCCCACCTCGGCCTCAACCGCAGCAGCAAGCTCGGCGGCCGACTTGTTGTTGCCGTGCATCACCAGCCGCTCGCCGCGCACGCCGGCGGCCTGGGCCACATGCAGCTCTCCCCCGGTGGCCACGTCCAGATCCAGTCCCTCCTCGTGAACCAGCCGGGCCATGGCCAGACACAGGAACGCCTTGGAGGCGTAGGCCACCGATCCGCCGAACGCCGTCCGGGCTTGGCGGCACCGCTCCCGCATGTGGTCTTCGTCGTATACAAACAGCGGGGTTCCGAACTCGCGGGCCAATTCAAGCGCATCGCACCCGGCGATGGACAGACGCCCGTCATCGCCCACCGAGGCGTTGTCGGGGAGGAGGTGCGGGGGCAAGACCGACATCTACATCGACTCCGGCGCACTCACGCCCAGGGTGTCGAGGCCGACGGCCAGGCCCACCCGAGCGGCGTCGATAAGCACAAGGCGGGCTTGGGTCAGCTCGGGGGGGATGCCGGTGCCCACCACGTAGCAGTCGTGGTAGAAGCTGTGGACCGCAGCGGCGAAGTCCCGCAGCCACGTGGTGATCCGATGCGGGGCCCGCTCTTCGGCCGAGGCCGCGATCACCTCGCCCAGAGTGGAGAGCTGGCGCATGATCTCCAGTTCCCGCTCGTGGACCAGCACCCCCAGATCCACCTGGTCGACGCTCAGCCGCTCCACCCCGTCGGCTTGGGCCCGGGCGGCGATGGAGCACACCCGGGCGTGGGCCATCTGCACATAGAACACCGGGTTCTCCATCACCTGAGCGGCTGCCTTGGCCAAATCAAAAGTCGGGGCGGTGTCCATCGACTGGAGGAGGTAAGTGAATCGGGCGGCGTCGGCCCCCACCTCGTCGATCACCTCGCGCAGCTCGATGATGTCACCGGTGCGCTTGGACAGCCGCACCTCCTCGCCGTCGCGCTCCAGGCGCACCAGCTGGGTCACCACCACCTCCAGGCTGGCAGGTTCGCAGCCCAGCGCGGCCATGGCCGCCTTCATGCGGGCCACATACCCGTGGTGGTCGGCCCCCCACACATTGATGAGCAAGCCATCGGAGCCGGCCCGATCCAGCTTGTCGCGGTGATAGGCAATGTCGGGCAACAAATAGGTGTACTCGCCATCGGACTTGATCAACACCCGGTCTTTGTCGTCTCCGTGGTCACTAGAGCGCAGCCACAGAGCCCCATCGGCCTCGAAGGAGGCCCCGGCGGCATCAAGGGCGGCCAGCGTTTCGGCAATGACCCCGGAGTCCACCAGCGCCTGCTCGCTCGACCAAGTGTCGAACGCCACCGCCATCGAACCCAGTACCTCCC
>VYDF01000005.1:0-14404 GCA_009843565.1 Acidimicrobiia bacterium
GGCCCGCACGTACCCGTGCGACAGGCTGGCGTGAATGTGGTTGATGCCGTACACGTCGGCTTCCCGATCGCACACCGAGAACCAGAAGTTGTCGCTCCACAGGGCGTCGCTGCCCGGCGGCGGCGTATGGAGGTATTCATCGGAGTTGCTGAGCGGCATCAGGCAACGACAATAGGCTTCGGGCTCTCGGGGTGGGAAAACAGGCCCAAACCAGAATCTTGTCCAATTCTGGATGACGACCGGATAGAAAGGACACCGATGACCGAACTGCCTGTGATTACACCCATGCCCCGAGTGGCCGACTGTGTGCTCCCCTGGGACGGGCCGGTCAGCGATACTGTGGCGGCCATCGGCGCCGCCCGGTCGGCTTGCGGCGATACCTTCGTGATCGACGGGGGCGACGACCGCTATCTGTTCCTCTTCTCGCCAGCCGGGTTGCGAGACTTCTACGCCGTCCCCGAACAGCAGGCCAGCAAGGGCATCGCCGATTGGAAGATGCTGGTGCGCAAGCTTCCCGACGAGCTATTCGACGGTCGGCGAACCTTGCCCCACGAGCTGTTCACGCGGCCCAACGTGACCGGTTACCTCGAGGCCCTGGAAGTAGCGATCACAATGCAGCTCTCAGAGCTGGGTCCGGGCGACGAGATCGATCTGTTCGATTTCACCCGCCGACTCGGTCACCGCATGGGCCTGGCCAGCTGGGGTGGGCGCGAGATACTGCACTCGGACCGCTTTGACGAGCTGGTCGAAGCGCTGGACGTGCTCGACGGCTCTGAGGCTTTCGTGGCCCCCACTCGGATGCAAGAAGTGGCCCAGTCCGAAAAAGCTGCCGAGCGCAAGGCCATGGCCAAAGCCGAGCAGATCCTGGCCGAGTCCATCGCCTCCCGCCGCGAGCCCCTAGGCGACTTGCTGGACATGATCCTGGAGAGGTGGGCAGACACCTCCGGCTCGGAACGCCTCGTCGGCGTGGCCCGAGACGTGATCCTGGTCCACCTCGGATCCATGTCCAACCTGTTCGCGGCGCTGGGGTGGTCGCTGGTCCATCTGGTCCAGCACCCCGACGTGCTGGCCCGAGTGCGCGACAAACACGACGCCGACCACGACCTGGTGTCGCGCTGTGTGCTGGAATCCACCCGGATCGGCCAGCGCTCCATCATGCTCCGCACGGTGCTCGAACCCGTGACCATCGACGACGGCTCGCAGACCTACGAGGTGTCGCCCGGGGCCTCGCTGGCAACGTTCCTGCCGCTGACGAATATGGAAGCCGGCCCAGGGTTGGATCGCTACGACCCCGACCGATGGCAGGGCCCCCGCCTGGTATCGCCTCCGGGGCTTCCCTCCGAGTTGGTTATCACCTTTGGCGTGGGCCCCCACGCCTGCCCGGCCCGGCCCTTCTCGGTCACCGCTATGTCCAGAGTGATCGAACGGCTGTTCGGCGCCTACGAACTCGAGCCCCAATTCGACAACCCAAGACCGCGCCCCGACCAAATCGGCGGTGTGGCTCGGGCTGCCGATCCTTGCCAAGTGGTGGTTCGGGCCCGCTAAAGCCCGCTAGGAATCGCTTTCTGCGAACTCTCCTACCATCTGAACCTGGCCGTCGCCTTTCTCAATCTCCCCCACCGCGGTGGCCCGATGCCCGCCGGTTCGCAAAAGGTCGATGGCCTTGGTGGCGTCTTTGTCTCGCACCGCCACGATCATGCCCAGCCCGAGGTTGAACACCTTGGCCATCTCCTCGTCGGCCACATCGCCAATGCGCTGCAATTCTGAGAACACCGGGGGCAGCTCCCAACTGCTTCGATCAACCACCGCGTCGACCTTGTCGGGCAGCACCCGCTCCAGATTGCCGACAATGCCCCCGCCGGTCACATGGGCGATGGCCTTGGCCTCCACTTTGGCCAGCATGTGCCTTATCGCGGGGGCGTAGATCACCGAGGGCAGCAGCAGTTCGTCGGCCACCGACTGGGAGCTTCCCTCCCAGGCAGGATCGTCCAATCCCCGGTTGGCCACCTCGAAGTACAGCCGACGGGCCAAGGAGTACCCGTTGCAGCGCAAGCCGGGCGAAGGCAGACCGATCAGGGTGTCGCCGGCTCGCACATCGGCCCCGGTGATGAGCCGGGACCGCTCCACCGCCCCGACCGCAAAGCCAACCAGCTCGAAACCTTCGTCGGCCTCACCGCCAGGATGCTCTGCCATCTCGCCGCCGATGAGCGCGCAGCCCGCCTGCCGGCACCCCTCGGCTACCCCCACTACCAGCTGTTCGATCCGTTCGGGGTCGAGCTCCTGCATCGAGATGTAGTCCAACATGAACAGCGGCTCGGCCCCCTGGCACACCAGATCGTCCACGCACATGGCCACCAAGTCGATGCCGATGGTGTTGAACCGACCGGCCGCGGCGGCCACATGGGCCTTCGTCCCCACTCCGTCGGTGGTCGACACCAACACCGGCTTCTTGTAGCCGTGGCGGGTGAAGTCGAACAGCCCCCCGAACCCCCCGATCTCGCCGATCGCCTCCGGTCGAAATGTCGAGCGCACATGCTGTTTGATGCGCTGCACCGCCTGATCGCCGGCGGCTATATCCACCCCCGACGACTCGTAGGTCTCACCCATCGCCGGTTGCCCACAGCGACAGCACGGGCTGGTCTTCGGGCGCCACTTTGGCAGCCATCGAAACTGGGGGCGCCACCGGCACTTCCACCGGATAGTTCCCAGTTAGGCAGGCGTTGCAGAAGCCCGCCCCTACCGCACCGGTGGCCTCGGTGAGCCCGTCGATGTCGATGAACGCCAGCGTGTCAGCCCCCACGTAGTCGCACATCTCGGCCACGGTGAGGTGGGCGGCCAACAGCTCCGTGCGATCACCGGTGTCCATGCCGAAGTAACAGGGCCAGCGGTAGGGCGGGGAGCTGATGCGAAGGTGGACCTCGGCGGCACCCGCCTCTCGCAGCATGGTGACCAAAGCCCGAGTGGTGGTGCCTCGAACGATGGAGTCGTCCACCACCACCAACCGGTTGCCCTCGATGCTGTCGCGCAGGGGATTGAGCTTCATGCGCACCCCCATCGACCGCATCTGCTGGCTGGGCGCGATGAACGTGCGGCCGATATAGCGGTTCTTCACCAGTCCCTGGCCGTAGGGGATGCCGCTGGCCCGCGAGAAGCCCTCGGCGGCGGGCAGCCCCGATTCGGGCACACCCATAACCAAGTCGGCGTCTACCGGGGACTGCTCGGCCAACAGCTCGCCCATGCGCACCCGGGCGTGGTGCACGCTCTGGCCATAGATCACCGAGTCGGGGCGGGAGAAGTACACGAACTCGAATATGCACAGGCGGGGATCCACCTGCTCCTCGGGAAACGGGCGCACCGACCGCACCCCGTCGCCGTTGATCACCACCATCTCCCCCGGGGCGAGCTCCCTCAGGAAGTGGGCCCCCACGATGTCGAGGGCCGGGGTCTCCGACGCCAGCACCCAGCCCCGATCCAACCGGCCCAGGCACAGCGGGCGGAACCCATTGGGGTCGCGCACACCGATCACCCGCTTCTCGTCGGCCAGCACCAGCGAGAAGGCCCCCTCGAGCCGGGGCAGCACCCTCTCCAATGCCCGTTCGAGCACCTTGCCCTCCGACCGGCTCGACGGAGCCATGGCAGAGATCTCGATGGCCAGCAGCTCGGCAATCAGATCGCTGTCTGAGCCCACCATGCCGGGCAAGATCGAGGTCTCCTCGGCCAATTTCGCGGTGTTGGTGAGATTGCCGTTGTGGCCCAGAACAAACTGGTGGTCGGCAGTGCTGCGGTACACGGGCTGGGCATTGCGCCACGAGCTCGACCCCGCGGTGGAGTAGCGGGTGTGGCCGATGCCCAAGCTGCCTTCGAGGGTGGCCAGGGTGCGGTCGTCGAACACGGTGGCCACCAAGCCCATGTCCTTGACCACGGTTATGTTCTCTCCGTCGCTCACCGCAATGCCGGCCGACTCCTGGCCCCGATGTTGCAACGCGTAGAGGGCCAGATAGTTCAGATGGGCAACGGGATCATGGGGGGCATAGATGCCAACAACCCCGCAGGCCTCCCTGGGAGAGTCGTCCATGGGGTCAGCCACTGCTTAAGTCTGACATGTTGAGGCTCATCTATTGAGCCTGACCCGCTAAATCTGACATGGCCGAGAGCCAACGGTCAGTTACCGCCGACACATCCAAATCCAGCAGACCCTTGATGGCGAAGCGGTCGCCGGCGGCCAATCCGATTCGGGCTACGGTCACCCCAGTTGCCGCCGCGGCCGCCTCCACCTCGGGCAACAGCTCCGGATCCACCGCAGCCACCACTCGAGACGGAGCCTCACCGAACAACTCGGCGTGGTTGTGAATGCGAGCGCCCCGGAAGCCGATCCCGGAGACGGCGGCCATCTCGGCCAGCGCTACGCCCAAGCCCCCGCTGGATACGTCGTGGACTGCCGACAGCCGGTCGTGCGCCACCAGCCCAGCCACCAGGCCAGCCACCCGCCGATGTTGTTCGTAGTCCAAAGTGGGCAGCCGACCCCGTTTGTGTCCGGCAGCAGAAGCAGCCCACAGCGAGCCTGACAATTCGGAGCTGCCCGCCCCCAGCACGATCACCCGGTCACCCTCGTTCCACACCAACCCGGGGGGAATGCGGGTCAAGCTGTCGATCACTCCGAGCAGGCCGATCACCGGGGTGGGGTCGATGTTGTGGCCATTGGACTCGTTGTAGAGGCTCACATTGCCGCCCACCACTGGAATGCCGAAGGCATCGCAGGCCTCAGCCATTCCGTCCACCGCCTCGGAGAACTGCCACATCACTTCGGGATGCTCAGGATTGCCGAAATTCAAGCAGTTGACCAGGGCCAATGGTCGGGCACCCGCGCAGGCCAGGTTGAGCACCGCCTCGGCCACGGTCATGGCGGTTCCGGCCCGGGGGTCCACTGCGCACCAGCGGTGGTTGCCGTCAGCGGTCAGGGCCAAACCCCGGCCGGTATCGGCACCGGTGGAGGGGTGCTTGAGCCGCAGCACGGTAGCGTCGCTTCCAGGGCCGACCACGGTGTTGCAGAAGAGCATGTGGTCGTACTGGCTGTACACCCATGAAGGGTTGGCCAACAGATCCAAGAGATCGGCTGCCAGGTCTTCGGGCGGCGGCAGATGATCTGGTGTGTCGGCTCTGGCCGCTTCCCAGTCATCGGGCGGATGCCGGGGGCGATCGTAGAGAGGCGCATCCTCGTGGAGAGAGGCTGCGGGCAGCTCGGCCAACACCGGGCCGTCGAAGCCGTCTCGCACCCGAAGCAAGCCCCCCTCGGTAACGCGGCCCACTACCGAGGCCTGCACGTCCCAGCGATCGCAGATGGCCAGCACGTCGTCGAGTCCGTCGGGGGAGACGATGGCCAGCATCCGCTCCTGTGACTCGCTGGTGAGTACCTCGAAGGGCTCCATGCCCGGCTCTCGGCGGGGGACGGCGGCAACGTCCACGTCCATGCCCGCCCCTCCCCGGGACGCGGTCTCGCTGGTTGCGCAGGTGAGGCCTGCGCCCCCGAGATCTTGGATCCCCACCACAAGCCCGGCGTCCAGCAGGGCCAGGCAGGCCTCGATGAGCCGCTTCTCCTCAAACGGATCGCCCACCTGAACGCTGGGGCGCTTTTCGGCCTCCTCTTCCTCGTCGCCGAAGGAAGCCGACGCCAGCACGCTCACCCCGCCTATGCCGTCACGCCCAGTTGATGCGCCCAACAGCACGGCCAGATTGCCCTCGCCGCTGGCCTGCCCCAGCACCAGCCGATCAGCTGGCATCAATCCGAGGCACAGAACATTCACCAGCGGATTGCCGGCATAGGTCTCGTCGAAGACCGTCTCGCCCCCCACGGTGGGCACTCCGACCGCATTGCCATACCCGGAGATGCCCGACACCACCCCCTCGGCAATCCAGCGGCTGCGGGGATCTTCGGGACTGCCGAACCTCAGCGAGTCCATGACCGCAATCGGGCGGGCTCCCATGGTGAAGATGTCCCGCAGAATGCCGCCCACTCCGGTGGCCGCTCCCTGATAAGGCTCGATGGCCGAAGGATGATTGTGGCTCTCAATCCGGATCGCGGCAGCAATGCCGTCGCCCACATCCACGACCCCGGCATTTTCACCGGGACCGACCAATACCCAGGGAGCCTCGGTGGGCAACCGGCGCAAATGCATCCGGGAGGACTTGTAAGAGCAATGCTCCGACCACATAACCGCATACATGGCCAATTCGAGATGATTCGGCGGGCGGTTCAAAATCTCTTCGATCGCTTCGGCTTCTTCGTCTGTCAAGCCCAATGACCGATGTAGCGGCTCATTCATCTCAGATCACCTGGAGTTTATGAGCGATTGAACAACGAGAAGGTGGGACAAACCGAACCCTAAACTTGAAAGAGCCAGCAGAATATAGTTGTATCTGTACGAACAGAAAATTGTCGTAATTTACCGAGGAGAAAAAATGGTATCTGAAGAAGCCAAATCGGCGCGGGCCCTTGGACAAGCTCAGGGGCGCACGGTCAGCCGCTATCTGAATGCGCTTGACCAGAGCAAGCCCAAGCGGGGACGCCAGCGTTCTCCAGAAAGAATGCAGGCTCGTATTGCCGAGCTCCCTGGCGAGATCGCCCAGGCCAAGCCGTTGAAGCGAGTTCATTTGATCCAGGAACTCATGGATCTGGAAACCGAACTCGCCAAAGAAGAGGAATCGGTAGACATCAGCGGCATTGAGAGCGAATTCATCGCTATCGCTGCCGAGTACAGTGGCCGCAAGGGCATTTCCTATGCGGCATGGCGTGAGGTCGGGGTCCCGGCAAGTGTGCTGAAAGCAGCCGGAGTAGCCCGCACTCGTTCAACCGACTAACCACTGCTGATCAAACCTCTCAGCAATGAAGCACCGTCGGTGCTTCCCAACAACGGGTGAGCGGCACGCTCAGGGTGGGGCATCAGCCCTACTACGTTGCCGTTTTCGTTGCTAATTCCGGCAATATCGGCGGTTGCCCCATTGGGGTTGTCCTGATAGGTGAGCACGATTTGGTCTTTGTCGCGCAATTGGGCCAGTACTTGTTCTGAGCAAATGAAGTTGCCTTCAAAGTGGTTGATGGGGATATTGAGTTCATCGCCAATGGATAAGTCCCGAGTGAGTATCGAACCCGTTGAATTCACTCGCAACATTGTGGGCTGACACAGGAATTTGAGTCCTCGATTCTTGTAAAGGGCTCCGGGCAATAATTGAGCCTCAGTAAGAATCTGGAATCCATTGCAGATGCCCACCACCGGCCCTCCTTCGCGGGCAAAGCGCTCAACCGCGTCCATGATGGGGGAGAAACGTGCCATTGCCCCGGTACGGAGGTAGTCACCATGGGCAAAGCCTCCGGGCAACACCACTGCGTCGACATCTCCAAGGCCAGAGTCTTTGTGCCACAAAAGCTCCCCAGAACCTCCAATCGTGTCTACCGCTTCCACCACATCCTGTTCGCAGTTGGAGCCAGGAAACACCACCACACCGACCTTGGTGGTCATTGGCGCCCCCGGCTGGAGCAAACAACGAAAATTGTCATGACACTGGACTCAGAGAAATGTCCACGTCTTCGATAACCGGATTGGCCAAAAAGCGCTCGCACATGGCCTCCACCTGTTGAAGGGCATCGGCTTCATTTGAAGCTTCCACCACAAACCGCAGGCTCTTTCCCACCCGAACGCCGCTCACGCCGCCAAACCCAAGCGCGGGCAGCGCCCGCTCGATGGTCAAACCCTCCGGGTCGGCTATTCCGTCACGAAGGCTTACCTCAACGGCCACATCGAACGCGGTGCTCATGAGCCGCCGGGCCAGTCGGCGAAGCTGCGGCCGGTGATGATCTCATAGGCGCTCACATACCGATCTGCGCTGGCCTGCACCACCTCGTCGGGCAGCGGCGGCGGGGGGTACTGCTTGTCCCAATCCAGCGTGCTGAGATAGTCGCGCACCGGCTGCTTGTCGTACGACGGCGGTGTGGCCCCCGGCACCCAGCCGTCCACCGGCCAGAAGCGGGAGGAGTCGGGCGTGAGCACCTCATCGGCCACCACCAGAGTCCCGTTCACCAGTCCCATCTCGAACTTGGTGTCGGCGATGATGATGCCCTTTTGGGCGGCAGCATCGGATGCCCGGCGATACAGCTCCAGCGACGCCGACCGGGCCTGCTCGGCCAGATCAGGGCCCACCAACTCCACCGCCTGGTCGTAGGAGATATTTTCGTCGTGGCCGGATTCAGCCTTGGTGGAGGGAGTGAACACCGGCTCGGGCAGCTTGTCGGATTCCCGGAGCCCAGAGGGCAAGGCCTGGCCGTGCATGGTGCCCTGGGCCTTGTACTCCTTCCAGGCCGATCCGCTCAGATACCCCCGCACAATGCACTCGATGGGCAGCATTTCGGCCCGTCGACACAGCATGGTCCGCCCGGCCACCCCGTTGGCCTGGGCCTCGGGGGGGAAGTCAGCCACGTCGGTGGAAATGAGATGACTGGGCAGCACGTCGGCCAAGGTCTCAAACCAATAGGCCGACATTGCGGTCAGCACCCGCCCCTTCTCGGGGACGGGCTCGTCCATCACCACGTCGACCGCCGAGATGCGATCAGAGGCAATCATCAACAGCCGGCCGTCGCCGGCGTCGAAAATGTCGCGGACCTTGCCGGAATGAACCGGGGGAAGGCTGATGTTCTTGGTGCTCATAGGATCGACTCCGGTTGGTATGAAGATGCGTTGGGATTTTGGGCGGCCAGCTCTTGGGCATTGGCCGCAAAAGCTCGGGCTTGAATGGACGCCGCTCCGGTCAACGCCAAGAGCTGGCTCTTGATCTGATCGACGTCGGCAGAAGCAATCGGCAACCTCTCGTCATCGGCGATGGCGGAGAAGAACCCGTCCCCCTTGGGAACATGCTCTGAGATGATGCGATGGGCTTCTTCCCGGCCCGCTCCAGCGGCTACCGAGGCCATCAGCACCCGAGTGGCGGTGAGCGTCGGCAGGCTGGCGTCCAGCTCCGCGGCGACCTCGTCTTCGAACACCGCAAGCTCATTGAGCACCACCAGCACCGCTTCGAGCTGGCCGTCGAGGGCGAAGAACGCTCCGGGCAGAGCCACCCGGCGCACCACAGAGCAGCTCACATCGCCTTCGTTCCACTGATCACCCACTAGCGCGGCCACCATGTCGGCGTAGCCCTTCACCACCGCGGAGAGTCCGCAGATGCGCTCAGAGGTGCGGGCGTTGCGCTTGCCCGGCATGGCCGACGAGCCCACTTGCCCGGCTTGGAATCCCTCGGAGATCAACCCGTGACCAGCCATGAGCCGGATAGTGCGGGCCAGGTTGGCTGGCGCCGACGATGCCTGCACGAGGGCGGTAACCACGTCGTAGTCCAGCGACCTCGGATACACCTGCCCCACGCTGCCCATCGTGGCCTCAAATTCAAGGCTGGCAGCCATTCTTTGCTCCAGTTCAGCCACTTTTCCCGCGTCGCTGAGAAACAGATCAAGCTGATCTTGCTGGGTGCCCACCGGGCCTTTGAGGCCGCGCAGTCGGTAACGGCCCAGCAGATCCTCAATCCGGTCTTGAGCAGCCAGCGCCTCTTCGCCGTAGTTGGCGAAGCGCTTGCCCAAGGTGGTGGCCTGAGCAGGCACGTTGTGGGATCGGCCCACCATCACCAGCTCGGCATGGGTGTCGGCCTGTCGGCCTAGGGCACACACCACCGCCACCAGCTTGTCCCGCACCAGCCGCAGGGAGTCGCGGATCTGAAGCTGCTCAATGTTCTCAGTGAGGTCGCGAGACGTCATCCCCTTGTGGATGTGCTCGTAGCCGGCCAGTGCGCAGAACTCCTCGATGCGGGCCTTCACATCGTGGCGGGTGACTTGCTCCCGCTGCCGGATGGAATCCAAGTCCACCTGATCTATGGCCGCTCGGTAAGCATCTACCACCCCATCGGGCACCTCGATCCCGAGGTCCCGCTGGGCCTCCAGCACCGCCACCCATAGTCGGCGCTCGGCTTTGACCTTGCCCTCCGGCGACCAGATGGCCGCCATCGCCGCGCTGGCGTAGCGATCAGCCAAAACGTCGGGAATCTGGTCTTTGTCAGCCACCGGCCATCTCAGCTCGATGGGCAGCCAGCTTCTCGGCCAGCCCCGCGTCGGTCACCGCCAGAATCTGAATGGCCAGAAGAGCTGCGTTCATGGCCCCGTTGATGGCCACGGTGGCCACTGGGATCCCCTTGGGCATCTGCACCGTGGAATACAGGGAATCCACTCCATTCAATGCTCCCCCAGCCAAGGGGACGCCGATCACCGGAAGAGTGGTCTGGGCCGCAGTGGCCCCTGCCAAGTGAGCGGCCATACCCGCGCCGCAGATGATGGCTCCAAAGCCAGCATCGCGAGCCCCGGCCACAAATTTACGGACCTTTTCGGGCGTGCGGTGGGCCGACATGACCTCCCAGTGGCACTCCACCCCGAATTGCTCCAGCGTGATGCGAGCCGGGGCCATGGTGTCTTCGTCGCTGGAAGACCCCATGATGACGGCGACTCTCAAGCTCATCTCCCCTACCCCTTCAAGACGCTTGCCGCCGCCTCGGCGGCGATGTCAAAGCGAACGTAGCGGCCCGGCCAGTCAATGTGGGTGACCCCGGCGTATGCCCGGCCTCGAGCCGTAGCTAAGTCGGGTCCCTCCCCGGTGATATTGAGCACACGGCCCCCTGCGGTCACCAACCCTTGGCTGTTCTGACCAGGCGCAACATCGTCAAGTCGGGCTTCGTCGGCCGATGCCACCCCCGCGCAGAACACCGTCACCCCCTCCTCGGCATTTGCCGCCTCAATCCCAGCAATGAGATCACCGGTGCGGGGGGAGGCGGGGTAGCCCTCGGAAGCGCACACCACTGTTACTGCGGCATCGTCGCTGTATTGGGGAGATTCACCCAGCGAGCCAGCCGCCGCCCCGGCCAACAGGTCGGCCAGATCAGACCGCAGCCGGGGCAGCACCACCTGGGCCTCGGGGTCGCCGAAGCGCACGTTGTACTCCAGCACTCTCAAGCCTTGGGGGGTCAGCATGAGCCCGGCATAGAGCACACCCCGATAGTCAATGCCCCGTCGCTGGAGCTCGGCCAGCGTGGGCAGCACCGCCCGATCCATCACCTCTTCCACCACGTCGGCGCCCGCCACCGGCACCGGTGAGTACGCCCCCATACCGCCGGTGTTGGGGCCGACATCGCCCTCTCCGATGCGCTTGAAGTCTTGGGCCGGGGCCAGCGGCACGGCGCTATGGCCGTCGCACACGGCCAGCACGGACAGCTCGGGCCCAGTGAGGCCCTCTTCGATCACCACCCGGCGTCCAGCGTCACCGAATGCCTCCCCCGACAGGTAGGCCCGCACTGCGTCGTCGGCCTCGGCCCGATCCTCGGTAACCAGCACCCCTTTGCCGGCGGCCAAGCCGTCGGTCTTGATCACAAAAAGGTCGCCCATGCCGTCGAGAAAGCGAAGGGCCCCATCCAACTCGGTGAACGAGCCGTGGCCGGCTGTGGGCACTCCCGCGGCCACCAGCAGTTCCTTCATCCACGCCTTGGACCCCTCCAAGTGGGCACCGTCGGCTCCAGGGCCGAACACCAGTCGGCCTGCCGCCCTCAATTCGTCGGCCAAGCCGTCCACCAACGGGGCCTCTGGGCCGATCACATACAGGTCGGCGTCGATCTCAGTGGCTGGAGCAGGGGTTGAGCCAGGGATACCGGGATTTCCCGGAGTGACCACCACCTCGCCCGACCGGCCCAACACGTGGGCGAGGGCATGCTCACGTCCCCCGCTGCCGACAACACAGACTCTCACGGCACCGGGCTGAAGGTGATGAACTGGTCTCGACCGGGGCCCACGCCAACCAAGGTGGCGGGCACGCCAGCCTGATCCTCGATGAAGCACAGGTAGTCCTCGGCTTTCCGAGGCAACTCCGAGCGGTCGCTGACTCGGCTTAGGTCGGTACACCAGCCGGGCAACTCCTCATAGATCGGCACGGCGCGGTGGATCTCCGACTGGTGGTAGGGCATCGAGGTACGGCGCTCTCCGTCCACCTCGTAAGCCACGCACACTCTGATTGGGTCGAGGGCATCCAGCACGTCCAACTTGGTGATGGCCAAGTCGGACAGGGAGTTCACCCGTACCGCCTGGCGGAGCATCACGGTGTCGAGCCAACCGCAGCGGCGGCGCCGCTTCGTGTTGGTGCCATACTCCCGGCCCACGTCCACCAGGTGGTCGCCGATATCGTCGGTCAACTCGCTGGGAAACGGCCCGGAGCCCACCCGGCTGATGTACGCCTTGGTGACCCCGATCACCCGGTCGATCTGCCGAGGCCCAATCCCCGCTCCCACGCAGGCCCCGCCGGCCACCGGATTAGAGGAGGTGACGAACGGGTAAGTGCCATGGTCGAGATCCAAGAACATGGCCTGAGCCCCTTCGAAGAGCACGTTCTGGCCCGCCTCGAGGGCATCGTGGAGCAGCCCCACCGTGTCGGCGATGTGCGGGGCCAGGCGGGGGCCGCACTCGTCCAGGTACTGGTCGGCCACCGCCTCAAGGTCGAACGGCAATCGGTTGTACACCTTGGCCAGCAGCGGGTTTTTCTCGTGCAGCACCACGCCGAGCTTCTCCCGGAAGATCTTGGGGTCGAGCAAGTCCTGCACCCGCAGCCCCACCCGAGCCGCCTTGTCGGCATAGGCCGGGCCGATGCCCCGCTTGGTGGTGCCCAGCTTGTTGCGCCCCAGATGCCGTTCGGCCACAACGTCAAGCGCCTGGTGATAGGGAAAAATGAGATGGGCATTGCCGCTGACTTTCAGCTTGCCGCAGTCGACTCCAGCCTCGGCCAACCGTTTCATTTCGTCGATGAGCACGGTGGGATCGATTACCACACCGTTGCCGATGACCGGGGTCACATGGGGATAGAGCACCCCACTGGGCACGAGCTGAAGCTTGAAGACCTCTTCGTCCACCACCAAGGTATGGCCAGCATTGTGGCCGCCTTGGTAGCGCACCACCATGTCCATGTCGCGGGCTAGGAGGTCGGTGAACTTGCCCTTGCCCTCGTCACCCCATTGCGTCCCGACGACCACCGTTGCTGGCAAAGGCCTACTCCATCAGCGTGGCTTACAGACAGACCCTACTCGCACCGCGCCGGTGACTGACCAGCATTAAACCCAAACCGTGTCAGCCCACCATGCGAGACAAAGTCAGGGCGTAATCCCCCCGAGCGTCGGTCCACAGGCGCTCCATGGCCAAGCCGACACCAGCAAGCTCGGGGCCGATGTTCTCGGGGCGGAATTTGGCGCTGATCTCTGTGCGCATGCGCTCGTTTTGGGCAAAGTCCACGGTCATTCCCAAACCGCTGATGGTCACCTGCTGAGCACAGCGCGACCGCAGCCACATCTCGATCCACTCCTCTTCAGTATCAAAACGGGCCTCGTGCTCGAACTGCCCCAAGTCGAAGTCGGCACCGAGGCGGTTGTTTATCACCGACAGCACATTGCGGTTGAATGCGGCGGTCACGCCATCGGGGTCGTCGTAGGCTGCGATCAGCCGGTCGAGATCCTTCACCAAGTCGAAGCCCAAGAGAAAGGTGTCGCCTGGCGCCATGGTGTTGGCCACCGCGGCCAGGAAGTCCTTGCGGGGCGCGGGGGGAAAGTTCCCGATGGTGCCTCCCAAGAGCATGACCAGCCGGCAACCGCCATCGGGTATGTGGCCCAGGTGGTGTTCGAAGTCTCCTACCACGCCGTGGACGGCCAAGCCCTCATAGGCCCCAGCCAGCTCCCCAACCGCGTTTCGCAGAGTGGCCTCGCTGTTGTCGAACGGCACATAGCGGCGGAGCCTCCCGGTGGCGGCAAGGGCGTCGAGCACGATCCGGGTCTTCTCTGAGGTGCCTGAGCCCAGTTCGACGACGGTGTCGGCCCCTGACCGCTCGGCTATCACGTCCATCTCGCGTTCGAGGATCTCCCGCTCCCGACGAGTGGGGTAGTAGTCGGGCAGTCGGGTGATCTGGTCGAACAACTCGCTGCCCCGGTCGTCGTAGAACCACTTGGGGGGCAGTTCCTTGGGACAGGAGACGAGACCCTCGGCCACATCGGCCCGAAGCGCTTGGTCGATCCAGGCCCGGTCTAGATGGATGTCTACAACAGGCTCAATCATTGCGCGTCTCGCGCCAGGCGCACTCCTGAGAAGTGCCACCGGGTATGGGGGTGGAAGAAGTTGCGGTAGGTGGCCCGAATATGCCCCGGGGGAGTCACGCAGGCTCCGCCTCGGAGCACGAACTGATTGACCATGAACTTGCCGTTGTACTCCCCGACCGCTCCCGAGGCGGGGCGGAACCCGGGGTAGGGGCCGTAAGGGCTGGCAGTCCACTCCCACACGTCTCCAAAGAGCTGGTGGAGGCCG
>VYDF01000005.1:14414-20654 GCA_009843565.1 Acidimicrobiia bacterium
CCACCGGCCCTTGTCGCCCAGGTTGCCCTCCGGTTCTTGGTCGGCCGCAGCGTGCTCCCACTCGGCCTCAGTGGGGAGCCGGGCGTCGGCCCAGCGGGCGAAGGCGTCGGCCTCGTAGAACGAGAGATGGCACACCGGCTCGTCGAGCACCAGCGGTTGAAGGCCGTGCAGGGTGAACACCCTCCAGCCGTCGTCGGGGTGGAGACTCCAATAGGAAGGCGCCTCCCAGCAATGTTCCAATCGCTGATACCAGCCGTCCGACAACCACAGGGTGGGGGTGTCGTAGCCGCCGTCGGCCATGAACTCCAGCCACTGTCCGCAGGTCACGAGCCGGTCGGCGAGCTGATAGGGGGGCAGGATGACCCGATGGCGCGGGCTCTCGTTGTCGAACGCGAAGGCCAAGCCCTCGTGGCCCATCCACACCTCGCCGCCGCCGAAGCCCACCCACCCGGTGGCTGGCTGGCCATTGGGCGACACTGCCGGCGTTGCGGGGAGATCATGGTAGGCGGGCCACAGGGCCTGATTGGTGGACAGCACGTGCTTGATGTCCATGAGCAGGAGCTCCTGGTGCTGCTGCTCGTGGTTGAGGCCCAGAGCCACTAGCTCGGCGGTGCTGTCGTCAATTGGACCGGCCAGCAAGTCGACCATGGCCTTGTCCACATGGGCGCGGTAGGCGGCCACCTCCTCGCACGATGGCCGGGAGAGGTTGCCCCGCTCGGGTCGGGGGTGCCGATCGCCAACCGCCTCGTAGTAGGAGTTGAACAGGTAGCCGAATGCCGGGTCGTATTCGCTATACCCGGGCAAGCAGGGCTTGAGCAGAAAGGTCTCGAAGAACCACGTCACATGGGCCCGGTGCCACTTGGTGGGGCTGACATCGGGCATCGACTGGATGCACTGGTCCTCGCTGCTCAAGGGAGCGGAAAGCGCGTCGGTGTGAGACCGGACGGCCTGATAGGCCACGGAAAGGTTGGAGAGATCGGGGGCGAGGGTCGATGTCACGGTCACAGGAGCGGCAGGGCTGAACTCTACCCGCCTCGGCTCATTTTCTTCGATACAGAACGATGTCGGCCCGCTTGGACTCCAGCTCCCGGGCGAGGCGCTCCACTTGCTCCCTGAGCCGGGCCACCTCGGCTTCGAGGGCCAGCACCCGTTCTACACCGTCGAGGTTCATGCCCTCACTGGTGAGCTCGTGGACCCGTCGCAGCTTCTCAATGTCGGCGTCGCTGTAGCGCCGGCTCCCCCCGCCCGTGCGGGCCGGCTGGACCAAGCCCCTGCGGTCATAGATCCGCAAGGTCTGGGGGTGGATGCCGGCCAATTCAGCGGCCACCGAGATGACATACACCGCCCGGTCGCGGCCTCGGGGATCAATCATGGTTGCTCCTCCATCGTCTTGGCGAAAGCTTCCAGGGCTTGACGCTGCTCATCGTTCAACACGTCGGGAATCTCTAAGGCCACCGTCACCAGCAGGTCGCCGGTTCCCTTGCGGCCTTTCACCCCTCTCCCCCGCACTCGCAGAACTTGGCCGGGTTGGCTGCCGGGGGACAGGCGCAGCGTCACCGGATCGCCTTCGAACGTGGGCACCGAGATCTCCGCCCCCAGCGCGGCCTGGGCAAACGAGACCGGCACGCTGACGGTGAGGTTCTTGCCCTGGCGACCGAACACCGGGTGGGCCTGGACCTTGACCTTCACGTACAGGTCTCCAGGCGGTCCGCCGTTGACCCCGGGCTCCCCCTTGCCTGCCAGCTTGATCTTCTGACCGTCGCTGACCCCAGCCGGAATCCGCACGGAGATGGAACGGCCAGCCTGGCCGGTTGCCCCGCTCAGCGTCACGTCGGTGGTCACACCCTGCACCGCCTCGCCGAAATCCAGAGTCAGGTGAGCTTGGAGGTCGTGGCCCCGCACCGGACGGGATTGGCCGCTGAATGGTGCGCCTCCCCTGTCAAACCGGCCACCGCCCATGAATGCCGAGAAGATGTCGGCCAGGTCGCCTTCCATGGTGAACCCGCCCGGCCCAGTTTGGAAGTTCATCGGGCCCATATGGCGGACTTGGTCGTACTGGGCCCGACGCTCGCCGTCGCCCAGTACGTCGTAGGCCGCGGAGACCTCCTTGAACTGCTCCTCGGCCTTGGCGTCGTCGGGGTTGGCATCGGGGTGCAGCTTGCGGGCCAACTTGCGGTAGGCCTTGGTGATCTCCTTGTCGGACGCGGAAGAGGAGACACCGAGCACCTTGTAGTAATCGGTCTCCAGCCACTCCCGTTTGACGTCCATAACCTTGGGCTACCCCTTAACCTTCACCATGGCCGGCCGTAACACCCGGCTGTTCCATTGGTAGCCAGCCCGCAAGACCTCGGCGATCACCGCCTCTCCGTCTCCGGGCTCGTGGACAACGGCCTCGTGGCAGTTGGGATCGAAGGGCGCGCCGGGGTCGTCCAGACGAGCCAGGCCCTCCTTCTCAAGCACGCCATACAGCGCGTCTCGAATTGGAATCACGTCCTCCACGCCTTGGGCCACTGCGGCCTCGCAGGCGTCCAGCACGGGCAACATCTTCTCCACGATGCCAGCTTCTGCCGCAGCCTCCCTCTCCTGTTGGCGCTCGGCTGCTTTGCGGCGGTAGTTGGCAAACTCTGCCGTTACCCGTTGGAGGTCGTTGAGGAAGCCGTCTCGCTGGGTCAGCAGCTCCTCCACCGAGGGCGGCAGCTCTTCGGCTTCGCCAACCTGTTCGGGCTGCTCTTCTGTCTGTAGATCGGCCTCTGCGTCGATCGGGGCGCCGGCCGACTCCTCGTCTACCAGATCATCCGCGATGGGCTGGTCGCTCACCGGGGCTCTCCATCGTCGTCGTCCTCGACGATCTCTGCATCCACGATGCCGTCGTCCTCATCGGGGGCCTCGGCCGAGAAGTCACCTGGAGCATCCTCAGCCGCGGCGGCGGCCTGCTCGTACATGGCCGCGCCAATCTGCTGGCTGATGGCCGACAGTTCATCGGTGGCCGAGCGGATACGATCCAAGTCCTTCTCGTCGATGGCCGCCTTCAGGTCGGCCAGCTTGGCCTCAACCTCGGAGCGGCGGTCGGCGTCCACCGAGTCGCCGGCCTCGGCCAGCAGCTTCTCCACCTGGTACACCAGGCTGTCGGCGTTGTTCAGGGCCTCTGCCTCCTCCCGGCGACGGGCATCCTCGGCGGCGTGAGCCTCGGCATCGGCGACCATCTGATCGATGGTGCTCTTGTCCAGCGAGCTCTGCCCGGTGATGGTGATGGACTGCTCTTTGCCGGTGGCCCGGTCTTTGGCCGATACGTGGACGATGCCGTTGGCGTCAATGTCGAAGGTGACCTCGATTTGGGGAACGCCGCGGGGCGCAGGCGGCAGGTCAACCAGCTGGAACTTGCCCAGCGTCTTGTTGTAGGCGGCCATCTCCCGCTCGCCCTGGAGCACATGGATCTCCACCGTGGGCTGATTGTCGTCAGCGGTGGTGAACACCTCGGTGCGACGGGTGGGGATGGTGGTGTTGCGCTCTATGAGACGGGTCATCACGCCGCCCTTGGTCTCAATGCCCAACGACAACGGGGTCACGTCCAACAGCAGCACGTCTTTGACCTCGCCCTTGAGCACGCCGGCCTGGACCGCCGCACCTACTGCCACCACCTCGTCGGGGTTGACCCCCTGGTGGGGCTGGGTGCCGGTCATCCCGGTGACCAGGTCGACCACCGCGGGCATCCGGGTGGAGCCGCCCACCAGAATCACGTGGTCCACGTCGCCGGCCGACAGTCCGGCATCGGAGAGGGCCTGCTCGAACGGCTTGCGGCACCGGTCCAGCAAGTCGCTGGTGAGGTCTTGGAACTTGGCCCGGCTCAGCTCGTAGTCCATGTGCAGGGGTCCAGCGTCGGTGGCCGTGATAAAGGGCAGGTTCACATTGGTGCTCTGAGCTTGCGACAGTTCGATCTTGGCCCGCTCGGCGCCCTCCTTGAGCCGCTGCATGGCCATGTTGTCCTTGCTCAGGTCCACGCCGTGGTCGTTGCGGAACGAGTCCACCAGCCAACCGATCACCCGGTCGTCCCAGTCGTCGCCACCGAGGGCGGTGTCGCCGCTGGTGGATTTCACCTCGAACACCCCGTCGCCGATCTCCAGAATGGACACGTCGAAGGTGCCCCCACCCAGATCGAATACCAAGATGGTCTGGTCGGTGTCGCCCTTGTCGAGGCCGTAGGCCAGGGCGGCCGCGGTGGGCTCGTTGATAATCCGCAACACCTCGAGCCCGGCAATGGTGCCGGCCTCTTTAGTGGCGGTGCGCTGGGCGTCGTCGAAGTAGGCCGGAACGGTGATAACCGCTTCGGTCACCTCGGTACCCAGGTAGGTCTCGGCGTCCCGCTTGAGCTTTTGCAGCACTCGAGCCGAGATTTCCTGGCTGCTGTAGTTCTTGCCGTCGATGCCTACCGACCAGTCGGTACCCACATGGCGCTTGACCGAGCGGATGGTGCGATCGGGGTTGGTAATGGCCTGGCGCTTGGCCACCTCTCCCACCAGCACCTCTCCTTCTTTGGAGAAGGCCACCACCGACGGGGTGGTGCGAGAACCCTCTGTGTTGGCGATGACCGTGGGCTCGCCGCCCTCGAGCACTGCGACCACGCTGTTGGTGGTGCCCAGATCGATGCCGACAACCTTTCCCATCGTGTTTCACTCCTTGTGTGGTTGGGTTTTGTCAGGATTATTTTCGATTTTCAGGATACCCCTCAAATCCTGATATCCCAAAACTTGAGTGGAGATCACTAAGGGTTGGAGCCGCTACGCTGCTCAGGGTGAACACCGCCATGCTGATCCTGCTTCGCCACGGGCAGAGCCAGTGGAACGCCTCCAACCAGTTCACCGGCTGGTATGACTGCGACCTCACGGAAAAGGGAGAAGCCGAGGCCCGGGAGGGCGGAAAGGCGCTGGCCGAGGCCGGATTGCTGCCTGATGTCGTACATACCTCGGTACAGACTCGGGCCATCCGTACCGCGGAGCTGGCCCTAGCCGAGATGGGTCGGACATCAGTGCCGATGAAGCAGCATTGGCGGCTGAACGAGCGCCACTACGGCAACCTCACCGGGTTGGACAAGTCTGAGACGCGAGAGCGCTACGGCGACGAGCAGCTCAACGCCTGGCGCCGGGGCTACCGCACCCCCCCGCCGCCCATCGCCGACGACAACCCGTGGAATCCCAATGGCGACTCCCGCTATGCCCATCTCACACCTGAAGAGATGCCCATGAGCGAGTGTCTGGCCGACGTGGTCGACCGGCTGATGCCGTACTGGCACGACGCAGTCGTCCCCGATCTGCAAGCCGGGCGATTGGTGCTGATCTCGGCCCACGGCAACAGCCTCCGAGCCTTGGCCAAGCACCTTGATCAGATCGACGACGACGCCATCGCCGCCCTCAACATCCCCACCGGCATGCCGCTGGTGTACGAACTGGGGCCCGACATGATGCCTACCGAGGCGAAAACGACGCTCGCCCGCTCGCTCGACCCCGCGGCGGCGGCCGAAGCAGCCGCCGCGGTGGCCAAACAAGCGGGCTGAGCGCCCACGGGCTTGTTATCAGTGGGCTGTAGGAGATCAGCCCACAGAAGTGGAGGTGTCCGGGCCGTAGCCGGGCACTCCGTGTTCGTGAAGGTCGAGACCGCCGATCTCTTCCTCACGAGACACCCGTAGACCCATCGTCTTCTTCATGACCGCAAACAGGATGCCGGTGGTGATGGTCACCCAGGCGAACACCAGTACAACGCCGATGAGCTGGACCAGCAGCTGGTCGCCACCACCGCCGTAAAACAGCCCGGCGTTGTCGGTGGCCACGAAGCCGTCGGCATAGCGTGAGAACAGGCCCACCGACAGGGTTCCCCACACGCCGCATACGCCGTGGACTGAGATGGCACCCACCGGGTCGTCCACTCCCTTGCGGTCGAAGAACAGCACCGAGTAAACCACGATGACCCCAGCAATGCCGCCGGTTACCACTGCACCCATGGGGTTCATGGTGGCGGTACCAGCGGTGATGCCCACCAGCCCGGCCAGCACGCCGTTTCCGGTCATGGCCACGTCCAACGAGCCGGTCTTGCGCCAGATGACCGCACCGGCCACTAGGCCTCCGGCGGCGGCAGCCAGCAGCGTGGTCAGCGCAGCGTGCATCACCACATTGTCGGCAGCCAGCTCCGAGCCGGGGTTGAAGCCGAACCAGCCGAACCACAGGATGAACACGCCCAGCACCACGAAGG
>VYDF01000005.1:20664-21039 GCA_009843565.1 Acidimicrobiia bacterium
AAGGCGATGTTGTGACCAGGCAGGGCCCGAGGGTTGCCGTTCTCGTCGTATTTGCCGATCCGAGGCCCGAGGAAGATTGCCCCCATCAAGGCGGCCCAGCCGCCAGTGCTGTGCACGATGGTGGAGCCCGCGAAGTCGCCGAACTTGGCGTCGCCGATCTCCAAGTCGGCGATGAGCCCGTCACCGCCCCAGAAGGAATGGACCACCACCGGGTAGATAAGCGCGGTCATAAAGAAGCTGAACACCAAGTAGGCAGAGAACTTGGTTCGCTCGGCCATGGCCCCCGAGGCGATGGTCACCGCGGTGGCCGCAAATACCACCTGGAAGAAGAAGTCGGTGGGACCGCTGAGGCCTCCGTCGATGGCGGTGGACATG
>VYDF01000011.1 GCA_009843565.1 Acidimicrobiia bacterium
CCGATACCGAAGATAGCCGGATCGTCCGGGCGCTCCCGTACAACTCCGCCGCGAAGGCCATTGAAGGCTTGTTCGGCGTCCTGGAGCGGGGCTACTTCAGCATGATGCAGGGCTACATCGGCGGGAACCGGATGCAGAAGAAAACCGCCAACGTGGGCCGCGCCCCGGTCCCCTACCGGGGCGGGATGCAGGACTTCCGGGCCGAGCTGGACAACCTGATGGCCCTGTACGAAACCACCCCGCAGCGCGGCCACCTGGGCGGCCTGTCCCCCCGGGATCACTTCGAGGCCGCCATTGACGCCGGATGGACGCGCTCCGGGATTGACAAGGGCGCGCTCCTGGTGGCCTTTGCCCGGGACCATGTCTGCACGGTCAGGCAGGGCAAGTTCCGGTTCGACAAGCGGGACTGGACGGCCCCGGAACTTCACGCCGTCTCCACCGGGAAGAAGCTGGATATCCGGGTGCCGATCACCGGCACCGATGACGGGATACCGGTCATGGACGCGGAAGGAAACTGCCTTTGCATCGCCTGCCCGGATCGCCCGTATCACGGTTTCGACCCGGCCGGGGCGAAAGACGTTGCCAGGCGCCAGAAGCGCGCCAGCGGGCGGATCAGGAAGCTCAAGGCGGACGTGGAAGATATCGACCTTTCGCAGTTGGTGGCGGGCCTCAATACGGAACCGGGCAAGCTCCCGGAACCGGGGGCCAGGATCGAGCTGGCGGAAGGCTGGAAACAGGCCGGGCGGAAGATGGCGGCGGCGAAGGCCGCGCCGCGCCCGGCGGAAGAATCATCATTGCCGGATCGGGCCGAGCTGATGCGTCAGTACGGCTTGCTCGGCAAGGTGAAGGCGGGGTGAAGCGGCCCCGGTAAGGCCGCAACACCCCTTGGCAATCCCACTCTTCACAGTAGGAGTACCCAATCATGAATTTACCACAAGGCGGGCAACCGCCATTCTGCGAAACCCCTCATTGGGATGAAATCCTGGGGGTGATCGAGCTGTCCATGACCCTCCAGGTAATGGGCGCGGTGATCGGCGCTCCGGGCGTCGGCAAGACCATGGCTTTCAAGCACTACCTGACCCGGAACAAGCGCGCCCGGTACGTCTCCGCCTCCCCGGCGAATGCACACCCCCGGGAAGCGCTGGCGATGGTGGCGGAAGCCTTCGGGCACAATATCCACGACACCCGGGGCATTTCCCGGCGCTACCAGATCGTGCGCCGGATGATGCTGTCCGGGGACGTGGACGTGATCCTGATCGACGAGGCGCAGCACCTGACGGATCGCAGCCTTGACCTGATCCGCACCATTTGGGACACCACGGGCGTTCCAATCGTATTCGCCGGTAACCACTCCCTCCGGGAGCGGGTGGACGTTTACGGGGAAGGCGCTTTTGTTCAGTTCGCTTCCCGGATCGGGCCGAAATCGACCATTGAGGCCGTCGATCCCCGGGCGGTGGAAACCGTCGCCCGGCAACGGGGCGTCACCGACAAGGCCGCGATCAAGTGGCTGCAATCGGCCTGTCCCATGAAGGGCGGGCTGCGCCTCCTGGACCGGCTGATCAGCACGGCCCGGCTGCGGGATCAGGAACGCGCCCTGGGCGTCGATGAACTGGCCCAATCGGCCCTTGTATTGGGGGAGGGAGCATGAAAGCGCCAGAGAAATCCCGAGACCCGATAGGCCAAATCGTGAACGGCCCCTTGTTGGAAGCTCAGATCGCCGTTGAAGCGATCTGCGTGCTGGTGGGGCATGCTCGCAGCAAACTGTCCGGGGAGCTGAACAAGGCGGACTTGGATGCCAGGGACGCCCTGAATCAAGCTTTCCAGGCGCTGGCCGATTATTCGCAGTCCAAGCTATCGGAGACGGATGATCAGCTTACCCAGTTGTGGGCCAAGTTACGGGGCGATGATCAGTCCTAAGCAATCCCGGCTCCTGGGGGTGGCCCGGAGGCAGCTTCATCTTTCCGATGATGAATACCGGGCCATCCTCCGCAACCATGCGGGCGTCGAATCGTCCAGTCAGCTCAACACGGAAAAGCTGGACGCGGTGATGCAGGAAATGAAGGCCCTTGGCTTCGTCCATACCCGCCGCGCCCGGTCGTTCGGGGAGCGCCATGGCTTCGCAAGCCCCGCCCAGGTGGGCACAATCCGCAACTTGTGGGAGCAATACACGGACGGCGAAGGGACGGATCGGACCTTAGGCAAGTTCCTGGATAGCAAGTTCGGCGTTGCCGACATTGCTTTCCTGGGCGACGGCACCGCGCCCCGCGTGATCACCGCGCTGCGCGCCATGGTGGCTAGAAAAACCTGACAGTCTTCCTTGGCAAGGGAAGTCATTCGCCGGGGCCAGTTCCCGGTTTTTTTTGTGCTGATGAAGGCCCTTTGCAGGGGGGGTGAAAGGGCTTCAAATCCCGGCCGGCAGGCCGGGACGTGACGCCCGGGATCGCGTCTGGCGCTTGATGGCGGGGATTCCCCGCGTTATCCGGGATCGCGCCACCATGGCGCTGTACGGGCCGCTGGCGCGTTTTGGAATGTGCTAGCATCCTCCCTGATGCCGAAGCCGCCTAACAGGGGAAGGGGAGGCTAGGGCGGTGGATCACAGCTGTCCCCCTTCTCCGCTCCCTGGGGCCGCCGAAATCGGCTTGGATCGCCCCGCAGCCGCCCTTCGCCATGTCGTTTTTGTGATATTTTTTCCGCCCCGGATTTTCAGCCATTTTCAGGGATTTTCGGGTATTTTTAGGG
>VYDF01000116.1 GCA_009843565.1 Acidimicrobiia bacterium
CAGCGCCGACGCCAAGGCCCCCAGCAATACCGGCATGCCCCCCGCACGCTAGTGGTCCCAGAGATGCCTGAGAGTTCACCGGCTATCTTCTGGTGCGCCAAGGAGAATGACCGTGAAGACTCGAGAGCCCACCATCCGAGAAATGCCTCCGCCTCCGCACATCGTGGGGTTGCAGCACTTCATCACCTATGCCGAGATCGATGAGATTCTGCGGTCGCGGAATTTCCGGCAGGGGTCGCATCAGGAGAGCCAGCCATTTTTCGGGCGCTCCTTGTTGACCATCGACGGCGACGAGCACTTCGAAAGGCGGCGGCTCGAGGCCCCTCTGTTCGCCAAGGCCGCGCTCGAGTACTACGAGCACACTGAGCTGATTCCGCTCATTGGCAAGACTCTGGAGGAGTGCCGCGACAACAGGGGTGATGACGGGGTGGTGCGAGCCGACCTTTGCGTGCTGCTGCGCACCATGCTGGCCCGCATTGCCGCCGCCACCACCGGCATCGACGGGGTGGACACCCCCGAGCGAACCGCCGCATTCCGGGAGTACGTCGAGCAGCTCGGCACGGGGGCCACTGTTGAGTGGTCCACCGAGGACCATGACGAGGTGATCAGGCGCATCCTGGCCGTCCGAGATGAATTCGACCGCGACTTCTTCGCCCCGTCGGTGGCCCGCCGCCGAGCCCTCATCGAGCAGTTCCACCAAGGCGAAATCGAACGAGACGAGCTACCCGTCGATTTGATCACCATGCTCTACCTGCATTGGAACGACGACTGGGACGAGGGCCTGCCCATCCGAGAGGCCTGCCTGTTCTTAGTGGCGGCCACCCAGACCACCACCCATTCGGTGCCCCATCTCATCGCCCACCTCGACGAGTGGTTCGACAGCCACCCCGAGGATCAAGCCAAGGTGTCCGATCGGGAGTACATCAAGCGGGCCGCCCACGAGGCCTTGCGGCTGCACCTGCCCTCGCCAGCCCTGCTACGGATCGCCAACGAGGACGTGGCGCTGAGCAACGGCAAGACCATCGCCGCCGATGAACGGGTGGCCTGCCTGTTCACCCCGGCTAACCGCGATCCCGAGGTGTTCGGCCCCGACGCCGGGGAGTTCAACCCCTACCGGGAGGTAGCCGCGGTGAAGCCCTGGGGGCTCACCTTCGGCGGCGGCGAGCACATTTGCATCGGGCGCACCCTGGTAACCGGCCTTTCGGCCCGCACCGACAACGACGAGGGCACCGACGGCACCCTGGTGAACATCGCCAGCGCGCTCTATGAAGCTGGCATCGAGATCGACCCCAACGATCCGCCGAGCTACACCGAGGCCAGCCACCACGACGCCTACGGCTGCTTCCCGATTCTGTTGACCAAGTTGTAGACCAGCCATGGGGGAGGAGCGACTGCACGTAACCGTCGACCACCAGCAGTGCCAGGGGGTCGGCTACTGCGAGAGGGTTGCGCCCCGAGTGTTCCGACTGGGCGACGACGCTGTGTCCCACGTCATCGACAGCCATCCGCCCGATTCTGAGAGGGACGCGGTCGAAGAAGCAGCCACGCTCTGCCCTAGCCGCGCCATCCGCTACTGACTGCCTCAGCAGTAGGGCCGCTTAGAGAGCGGCCCGCAGAGCAGCTAGGTCGCGTTGGGCGGATTGGAGGATGTAGGCCGGGTTGTCAAGCTCGGCGTCGTCGCGGCCGAAGCCCCACATGCCGTAGGAAAACTCAATGGTCCAGGTTGCGGTGGGGGATGCCGCGCTGATGGCCTCCGCGGCTGGTCGCAGCACGTCGCTCAATTCGTCTGCACTGGTAGCTTGGGGATACTCGGCCACCTGAACGTGAACGTGGCGGACCCGGTCGCCCAGCACGCCCAACGGCTCGGACCACTCGTCACGGGCTCCGGGGTGAACGTGGACAATGGCCCCCAGCCGGTCGGCGTCGGCCACTGCGTCGAACATGCCGCTGGCCACATTGGGATCTTCGGCCACCGTGCCGAAGTGGCACTCGCACAACAGCCGGGCACCCTCGGGAACCTTGGCCTCGAATCGGCGGAGCCGTTCGGTGTAGTCGGCGATGGCGTCAGGGTCACTGCCCACGTTGAACTTGATGCCCTGGGCCCCCACCCGTTCAATCCAGGCCGCGGTCTCGGCCCGGTCGGCATCGTCGGGCTCGTCCCAGCTGGTGTAGCAGCTCAAGATCCTGATGGGCATCTCCGAGGCCAGCAGGGCCTCTAGCTCCTCTTCGGGCACCGACCGGGCGTGGCGCTCCCACAGCTCCAATCCGTCGAACCCCGCTTCGCTTATCGCGGGCAGCCAATCGGATACCCGAGCAAGGGGGTGGCCACCCGGTTCGGCCAAACCCCAGCGGTTCGGCTCGATGGCCACGGTGCCGAGATAGATCTGCCCATTCATCGTGGAGCGGGTGACGAGAATCGAACTCGCGTCATCAGCTTGGGAAGCTGGGGTTCTACCACTGAACTACACCCGCAGGTGCCCGGCACTATAGCCAACCGACGACGGTCGGGGGGTGGGCAATTGCGGCTCAGACAGGGACGGCTAGTGTTCCTTAGAGCGGAACATCATTCCGCAATGGAGCGAATCGAGAGGGACGCCTATGCCTGATGTTGTCGGCTACCGGGCCAAGATTGGGGTTATCGTGCCGTCGACCAACACGGTGGTCGAACACGACTTCGCCCGGGTGCGGCCCCCGGGGGTCACGTTCCACAGTGGGCGCTTCTTGGTCGAGGCGCCCGACCTGAGCACAGACGAGGCCTTCCTCCACTTCCTAGACCTGATCCGCCAGACCATCCCCACTGCGGTACACGACCTGATGACCTGCAAACCCGATCACCTGCTCATGGGGATGTCGGCCGAGACATTCTGGGGGGGCAAGGAGGGCAACGCCGCCTTCCAGGCCCGGGTAGCGGAAATCGCCGGCGACATCGGCATCACATCGGGCGCGGCGGCCTGCAACGCCGCCTTGGAACGGCTCGGCGTGTCGCGCATCGCCTGTCTGACGCCGTACCAACCGGCGGCTGATGAGCAGGTGTACGGCTACTTCACCGAGTGCGGCTACGAGGTGAAGCGGGTGCACGGCCTGCGCTGCGATTCGGCCACCTCAATCGCCGACGTGACTCCCGAGACCCTGGTCGGAGTGCTCAAAGACCTCGACGGCGACGACATCGACGCCATCGTGCAGTGCGGCACCAACTTGTCCATGGTCGAGGTGGCTGACCAGGCAGAACGCTGGCTGGGCAAGCCGGTACTGGCCATCAACGCCATCTGCCTGTGGCACGCGTTGCGCACGCTGGACATCAACGACCAGTTCGTGGGCCACGGGATGATGCTACGCGAGTTTTAGTGGCGTGCCGACGCCCCACGCCATCGTTGTCGGCGCCGGCCCGGTCGGGTGTGTGGCCAGCGCGATGCTGGCGTCGGGCGGCATCGAGGTAACGCTGCTGGAAGCTGCTCCCGAGCTGCCCCGAGAGTTGCGGGCCTCCACCTTCCACCCCGCCACCCTGGATCTGCTCGACCGCTTTGGCGTCGTGGGCGAGATGATCCACCGGGGCTTGATCGCCCCCTGTTTCGCTTATCGGGACCGACGTATGGGAGTGGTGGCCGAGTTCGATCTCGGAGCTCTGGCCGATGTGACCAATCACCCGTACCGGCTGCAATGCGAGCAGTACAAGCTGTGCGAGATCATGCTCGACCGGTTCCGCTCGATGGCCAATGTCTCGGTCAGATTCGGTGCTGAGGTGGTGGGGGCAGATGACCGCGGCGATTCCGCCTCGGCCCAGTTGGCCTCCGGCGAAACGCTGGTCGCCGATGCGGTGGTGGCGGCCGACGGCGCGGCCAGCGCGGTGCGCAAATCGCTGGGCCTGGGGTTCGACGGCATGACCTACGAAGACCGCTACCTGGTGCTTTCCACCCCGTTCGAGATGGCCGACCACCTCGACGACTTGGCCTATGTCAACTACATCTCCGACCCGGACGAATGGCTGGTGCTGCTGCGAACCCTGGACCTTTGGCGAGCGTTGTTCCCGGTCGGCGATGACGAGACCGACGCCGAGGCGCTCAGCGACCAGAGCGTTCAACGACGGCTAAGGGGGATCGTGAACCGCGAAGAGCCCTACGAAGTCGTCCACCGGACGATCTACCGGGTCCACCAGCGGGTGGCCGACCGATTTCTGGTCGGCCGCGTGGTCCTCATGGGCGACGCCGCCCACATCAACAACCCGCTGGGGGGCATGGGCATGAACGGCGGCATCCACGATGCAGTGCTGCTGGGAGCGTCATTGGCCGCCGTGCTGCGGGGCGACATCGGCGCTGATCGACTGGCTCGCCACGCCGAGGTGCGGAGGAATCTGGCCATCGACTACGTCAGACGGCACACCCACGAGAACGCCCAGAGCCTGGCCGCCCCCGACGGAGCGGCCCGCCAACGGGCCCTCGACCAGATGGCGATTCGGGCTGCCGGCCCTGATGAGGCCCGGGCCTACATGCTCCAAGCCAGCATGATCAACGCAGTGAATGCCATGAGCGCTGAGTTGGAGGAGGTCGACGTCGTCACGAGAGGCTGAAGATCAGCACCTCGTGGGTCTCGTAGCTGGTGAACACGACTTCGTTGTCGCCGTCACCGTCGAGGTCGGCCACCGTCCCGCCAGCCGCCTGGGCGAACGACTCAGCCAGAACATGCTGGGTGAACTGGCCGGGAGATGTCTGCTCGAACCAGAACACCCGGTCGTCGCCGTCTCCGGAAACGGTGAGGTCGATGTCGCCGTCGTTGTCCACGTCGCCCCATGAGAACACCCCAGGCGCAGCTTGGAACGCGGCCCCGACTGTGGGACGCGACTCGATGCCGTCGCTGATCATCCTCTGACCCCAGGGCCGCCGGGGATCGGATGGCGGCTCCATGATGTAGATGCCGGCTTCGTGGTCATCGGGGGTCTCGGGAGTGGGAACGTGGTTGGAACCCACCCAGCCCTCGATGCCATCGCCGAAAAGGTCGGGAATCACCGAGAGCTGGATGGTGCGGCCCTGTGAGTCGGTGATGTCGTGACGCTCCCAGACTCCTTCGGGACGGGCGTTTGACGGTGGCTCAATGTTCTCGAACCACACGTAGGACTGCCCTTCTAGGAAGTACTGTCCGCTGGCCAAGTCCAGATCGCCATCGCCATCCACATCGTGGACCACCGGGAGGCTCCCGCCACCCTGGCCGATTACTCGCGGCGTCGCTTCAAAGCGGTTGGGCCCCTCGGTGCCTTTAAACCACTGTGCTTCGGCGTCGTCCAGCAACTCGGCCACCGTGATCAGATCATCAACGCCATCGTGGTCGATGTCGACAAACTCGGCCCGGTGATAGAAGTGCGGCGAGCCGCTAGGAACGATGTCCCGGCGAATCCAGTCGCCCTCGGAGTTCTCCAGCCAGAACAGCGCGCCGCAAGGGCCCACCGCCGGGTTGAACTCGCACACGAAGAAGCCGCCGCTGACCAGCAAGTCGAGGTCGCCGTCACAGTCGATGTCATGGGGCAGTGCTTCGTTGGGAAAGTAGATCCCGTCGTCACGGGTGATCAGGGACTGTGGAGTCCAGTCGGCCAGTCCTCGGCCGCCGTTCCAGTACACCGTGAGGGATCCCGGGGGGAACTGCACCGGCGTCGGGTTGATCCCCCGCCAGCCGAAAGAGTTGACGACCAAGTCGAGGTCGCCGTCGCCGTCCATGTCGGCCGCTTCGGCGCCTGCCGGACCATCGGCGAAGTCTTCGACCACCGTGATCGAAAACCGCTGGTCGGCTGCTGTTGTCGGTGGCACATCGGGGGGAATGATGTTGCCCTCGGCGTCTCGGGGCACCGGGTCGTCATCCGTGGCCGCCTCTTCGGGGCTGTCCTTCACTGGGGCCGCCTCATCAGCGCTTTCGTCCACCGGGGCCGCCCCATCAGTAGCGGGTTCAGCGGAAGCAGTCGGCTGAGGCGTGGCCGACTCGGGGGAAACAGTCGGCTGAGGCGTGTCTGGCTCGGGGGGATCAGTCGGCTGGGGGCTGACCGCGGCCGGTTGCTGCGGACTGCTGCCGCCACAGGACGAAATGAGCAGGGCAAACGCCATGCCCAATGCAAGCCCCACGTGTTTCGTTGACCGGAACACTGTTTCGTTCTAGCCTAAGTCCGTCGTTGCGGGCAATGGCACACTTGCCTGCAAGGCCTTTACGAAACTCGAAATGCCAAGAAATCCAATGCCGCTTGAGGGGCACTAGGAGGGGAAACCAATGTTGGATCGCACTATTCGACGCTTGCTGATTGCTGGTATCGCCATCACCCTTGTCGGTTTGTTTGTTGGACCAGTGGCAGTAGCCGACCACGGGTTGGGGCACAACGGAGAGACCCTGGAGCTCTCCAAGAGCGAGGACATCGAAGACGGCGAGGTCGTTACCGTAACGCTCACCAGTTGGCTGCCGGGCAACACTGCCACCATCGTCACCTGCTTCAATTTCCCAGCCGTCGGACCGGCTGACTGCGAGCTGAGCAACTACGGCATGCACATCGTGACCATCGGTGACGATGGCACCGCCACCTACGACTACCCGGTGGCCGTGGTACCCGGACGATGCGACGAGAACAACTCCTGCTTCATTGTGGCTGGGGACGGCATTGGCGGGAACGCCAACTACGCTGGCCAGCCGATTACTTTCGCAGCTGCCAGTGCAGCCGAGCCGGAGCCTGAGCCCGAGCCGGAGCCGGAGCCGACCGAGGCTCCCGAGCCCGAACCAACACCTGAGCCCGAGCCGGAGCCGACCGAGGCTCCCGAGCCCGAACCAACACCAGAACCCGAGCCGGAGCCAACTGAGGCCGCGGCTGCCCCGGCCCCGGAGCCGGAGCCGGAGCCAACTGAGGCCCCGGTTCAAGCCGCTGCACCAGCAGACGACGATGACGACGACGGCAGCTCAGTTTTGGTTTGGCTGCTTCCCGTGATCATCGTGGTCGTCGTACTTGCCCTTCTGGCGATATGGCTCCGCCAGCGCAGGAGCGACCGCGCGGCGGCCTGATGTGATCAGCATCAAGACGGCTCTGGCTGTTGTCGGGGTCGTCGCGGTTGCCTCGGTGGCCTGTGGGGGCGATTCCGAACCAAATGCCGCCGCTCCACAGGATTGGAGCATCCAATCCGGCAGCCAGATGCCCGATACCACCTTCGGCGTGTCGGTTACCCCCAATGGCGATGTGGTATTGACCGCAGCCACCGAGGGCAGCCTGGCCGGCGAAAACCAAGGTCAGAGGGATGTGTATCTGGCCCGGTTTTCGCCCACCGGCGAGCTTCGGTGGTCATGGCAGGACGGCGGGCCCAAGAATGACTCGCCTTTGGGAGTGTCGGTAGCGCCTGACGGTTCGATCTACCTCGGTGGATTCACCGAGGGTGATTTTGCCTCCCCCAACCAAGGATCGGCCGACGTCTGGCTGGCCCGGTTCGACGCCGACGGCAACGAGCAGTGGCGCCGGCAGTTCGGCGGGCCCGCCTGGGACCGCGGTTTCGATGTGGCCGCCTTTGACGGCGGGGCCTACATCACCGGCTACTCCGCCGGCGTCCTCGACCCCGACACCGACCTAGGGGGATTCGATGGCTTTGCCGCTAAATTCGATGCCGACGGCAACCGGCAGTGGATCCGCCACATAGGCACCGACGCCACTGACTGGGGCCAGGGCTCGGCGCTGGCCCCCGATGGCGGGCTGTACTTCACCGGGTACACCGAGGGTGATCTCGGTGGGACCAACGCCGGTGACAAGGACCTGTTTGTGGTTCGTCTCCGGCCCGACGGCAGCCTGGCATGGGCTACTCAGCTGGGTACCTCGGCCCTCGACTGGACTCAGGGAGTGGGTTTGGGCCCTGATGGCGGAGTGCTCCTGGCCGGTTCCACCGAGGGGACCTTCGCAGCCGACCACGCCGGTGAGCGGGACATGATCGTGGTGTCGCTCGATGCCGACGGCAACGAGCAATGGCGCTGGCAGGGGGGAACACCAGGCGCCGATTCGGCATTCGAGATTCGCCAGGCCGGAGGTCACATCGTGCTCACCGGGAGCGTTGTCGGCGACTTTGCCGGAGAGGGCAGTTCGCGGGGCGAGCGTGATGCGGTGCTGGTTTGGCTCGATGTCGATGGAAACTTGATCGAGATACAGCAGTTCGGCACCGGTGCCGTCGATGACGCCACCGGTCTGGATGCGGCCGCCGATGGGTGGGTTGTCTGGAGCGGCCACACGTTTGGCTCTTTCCAAGGGGCCAACGCCGGCGAGGCCGACCTCATGCTTGGCTTGCAGGCAGCCAGAAAATGAGGAGCGGCATTGGAAGCTGAGGCCACGAATCGGGCAACCGGCGAGATACTGGTCGAGGACATGACCGAGGCCGAGCGCGAGCGGGCCTACCGGGTTGACCAGGTGCTGCCCGCCTTGGCCAAGCAGGCCATTGAAGCCGACCTGTCGGGAGAGTTCCCCCTCGAGCATGTCCGCACCATTTCGGAGGCAGGCCTGTTGGGGCTCACCGTTCCCACCGCCTATGGAGGACTCGGCGGAGGGCTACGCGATCTGTCGGCGGCCACCTACGCCATGGCCACAGCCTGTCCGTCGACCTCGCTGGCCTACTTCTTCCAGTGCAGCGGCTCATCTCGGGGCCTGCTTCCCTTGGCCGCTATCGAGGCCGGTCTGTTCGCCGACGACGAGGTGCCTGTGGTGCGGTCGTTCGGCGAGAAGGTTTTGCGCCGCATGGGTGAAGAGGGCCGCTGGGTGGCCAATTTCGCCAGCGAGTCAGTCCGGTCGAAGGACGCCGCGGTCACCATCGCCACTGAGGCGTCGCGTACCGATGGAGGTTGGCTGCTGAACGGCGTGAAGTCGTTCGGTTGCGCCACCGGAGTGGCCGACGACTACCTGGTGACGGCCAAGCTTGACACCGGCGACACCGCGGAGCACTTGGCCGTGTTCTTGATTCCCCGGGACACGCCGGGGGTGAGCGAGCGGGCCAAGTGGGATGCCATCGGCATGCGGGCCACCGCCACTCACGGGATCGTTCTTGAAAACGCCTTCGTGCCTGATGAGAATGCGCTTACCGTGCCAGCAACGTTTGTCAAGATGACCCAGGTGAGCCGGGGCAGCTTCGTCGGCAATCAGGTGGCGCTTTCGTCGGTGTACATCGGCGCCGCCCAGGCGGTATACGACTTTGCGCTGCACTTCTTGACCACCACCACCTACCACGGCACCGATGAGCCCATTGGCGGCAGCGACCTTCACCGGCAGCTCATCGGCAAGATGCGAGCCCACCTCGACACCGCCTACCTCTGGGCCCGTCGCCAGATCCTGCTGGAGACGGCCGACCCCGAGGTCATCCCCAAAGACGACGTGGTGGCCAACTGGCGGGTGGCCAAGGGAGAGATCGCCGACAACTGCTTCCAGGTGGCGGTGCAGGCTCTCAAGGCCTGCGGCACCGGCAACACCGGGATGGCGGGGGCGATTTCAAGGGGCCTACGGGATCTGTCGATGGGGCTGGTGCAGGGCTTCCCCGCCGAGCGGGGGCGCTTGGAAGCAGCCTCCTATCTGGTATTCGGCAAAGAAGGCGATCAATTCGGCACCGTTGGGGGCGCACGGTGAATTGCGCCGCTGGACACCTCCGGCTGAGGCTCGGCCAATGAACCCGCTGCGGAAGCTGCCCTGGTTCTTCCCCGGGTTGGGCGCGTTTCTGTACTTGACGGGGATGAACGACGAGTTCTTGCACATCGTGGGCGACTTGTGGCTGGACGTCGGTCGCTGGGGGCAGACCGGGGTGGTGCTGGCCCTGCTGGCCTTGATGGCCTACTTCACGCTGGACGCCCTCAATCGTCGGCGCTCGGCCTATCGCTCGGCTATCCGGGCCGCCCACACGACCCGTTCTTCGAACCCATGAACTCCATCCCCGTGAAAGAGTGTGTCCGATGATCTATCCCGCCAATCGCCGCTCTTTGTGGACCTCCGCACGGCTACTGGGGCTGCTCCTGGTCGCCGGATTGGTAGCCGCAGCCTGCTCGCAAGCGGCCGACGATCCACCCGCCGCTCCCACTGCTGCTCCCACCGCTGCTCCCACAACGGCAGCCGCTCCCGATACACCTGACGAACCGGAGGCGCCCACAACTGAACCCGAGGACACGACCGGCGGCCTAGTGCCTGCCGGCTCGGACACGCCTGGGGTCAACGACGACACCATCACCATCTCGTTCATCATCACCGACACCTCGGCGGTTGCCGCTGCATTCGGCTGGGAAACCCCCGACGAGGGCGACCGCGAGGCCCAGGTGGCCGCGCTGGTCGATCATTTCAACGCCGCTGGCGGGGTCGCCGGCCGCCAGATCGACGCCAAAGTCACGGTGTTCAACGCCATCACCGACAGCCCGGTGTCGGAGGAAGCCATTTGCAACGCCATCACTCAAGACGACAAGGCCTTCGCAGTGGTGATGACCGGTCAGTTCCAGGAGAACGCCCGTCCCTGCTACCACAACGCCAACACCCTCATGTTCGATGCCGCGCTGTATCCGGTGGACAACGCCGGATTCGAAGAACTGGCCCCCTACTACTGGTCGCCGATGCTCCCTTCGTACGACGATCTCGTAGCCGGACTGGCCACCGGACTGATCGAGGATGGCTGGTTCCACGGGGCCACCCTGGGCATCATCGCCATCGAGTCCGAGCTGAGCCAGCGGGTGTACGACGAGCAGTTTGCCCCCCGGCTGGCCGCCGCCGGGGTAGAAGTCGCCTCGTACAACACCATCGACCCCACCGACGGGACGTCGTTCAACAACGACCAGCTCCAAGCCATCATCAACTTCAAGGAAGCGGGAGTGGACAAGGTGGTGGCCATCGGCGGATCTCGGCTGGTGTCGTGGTTCATCGACACCAGCATCACCCAGAACTACGCCCCCGCCTACGCAGTATCCAGCTATGACGCCCCCGAGTTCAACGTGTTCAACTACCCGGAGATGATGCCGGGGTCTAGCGGCATCAGCGTGCTTCCCGGCTACGACGTGAACGACGAGCAGTACTCGTTCCCCGCCAGCCCAGCCGAACAGGAGTGCGCCGACATCTTCGCCGCCGCGGGTCTGGAGTTCGTCGAGCGGGCCAATATCCGCACCGGGCTCATGTTCTGTGACGTCTTGCGCCTGCTGAGAGCCGCCGAACCTCACCTGACCGAGGTGAGTGCCCAGGGGGTCAGCGAGGCGATGTGGGCCCTGGGCGACAGCTTTGAGGCGGCTTCGGTCTACGGGGTGGAGTTCACCGAGGGCAGCTATGCCGGAGGCGATCTCTATCGGCGATTCCGGTTCGACCCTGAGTGCGAGTGCATGGCGCTGACCGGCGATCCGGTGGACTTCGACGGGTGATGCGAGTGCATGGCGCTGACCGCCAACTCGGTGGATTTCGACGGATGATCGGCCGCCATGGACAACGAGGCTGAGGGGCGCCCCGGCAATCCTCGGTTGTTGGCTGCGGTTGCCTGGCAAGGGGCGGCTCTGGCTTCGCCCCTGCCGGCCCTGCTGTTTTGGCGAGAAGAGATCGCCGAGCGCCTAGACCGACTGGGGGCGGTTACCGGCGAGACCGCGCTGCTCGGCGCGGCGGCTGTGGTGGCGGCACTGGCAGTACCGCGGCTGCGCGACAAGCTGCCAGCGGGGGCGATGCTTATGCTGGGCGGGCTGGTGGCGGCGGTGGGCCTGGGGCTGATGGCCTGGACGGTAGAGCTGGCTCTGTTCACAGTCGGCGGTGTGCTGTTGGCGGTGGGGGCAGCTCCTGGGCTGGTAGCCCATCGGATCCTGTTGGCCACCGATGCCCGCCCTGCTGATCGGTTCCGCACTTTGTCGTGGTATTGGGCCGCGGTGGCTGTAGGCGCGTCGTGGCCGCTGTTGGTTCGCATATTCCACCCGGTGGGGTACGGCACGATGCTGTGGATCAGTGCGGCGCTGATGCTGGTGGGTGCGCTCCTGATCGGCCGCCACGCTCTGGCCCATGACGAAGACCAAGAGGTTGAAGTCACTGTTGCCCGTCCCGACGTCCCTTGGGCCCGTCGGTCGTACGGGGCGGCCTTCGCCGTGGGTGCGGTGGTCATCGGCGGGGCCGACGCCGCCCAATCGCTCCTGCTGGGGGAATGGCAGCGCAGTGCGGTGCAAAATGCCGCGGTGCTGGCCGCCGGATCCGGGGCCGCCGCCCTGATCTGCCTGTTCGGCCCGTGGTATCACCGGCTGCACCGGCTCGCCGGCAGCCGTCGATCAGACGCGATCGGAACCCAGCTGCTGATGGCCGGTCTCTTGGTGTTCCTGGGGGGCTTGTCGTTCACCTACATCGGGCTGGTGGTGTGCTGGTTATTCGCTGGGGGAGCCATTGCTCTGGCTGCTTCCGGTCTGGATGCGGCCGTCTTCCCATCGCTGGCCCCCGCGGTTCGACGGGCAGTGTCCGCCCGCCAGGTGCTCTGGGCAGGAGCGGGAGGGCTGGCCGGGTCGCTGGTCAACGCCCATGTCATCGGATCGTGGTCGGATCAGTGGAAGATCGGATGGCTGGGACTGCCTCTTTTGGTTGCCGGCTGGGCGATTCGCCGCTTCGCAGCCCCAGCACGCGATGCCGAAACAACAGCGGCCCAAGCGCAGGCCACCACCGTGCCTCGACGGGTCTATGGCGCCGACTCCCAAGGGCCGCTACTCGCGGTTGAGCAGGTGTCGGTGGCCTATGGGTCGGTACAGGTTCTGTTCGATGTGGACCTCCAGGTTGAGGAGGGCGCGGTAGTGGCCCTACTGGGCACCAACGGCGCGGGCAAGACCACCCTGTTGCGCTCGATCTCCGGTCTCGAACCGACCATTGGCGGCCGCATGGTGTACGCCGGGCTGGACATCACCAAGACCCGTCCCACGTGGCGGGTGGGCATGGGGCTGCATCAGATCGTCGGAGGAGAGGCGGTTGTCGGCCCTCTCACCGTGGCCGAGAATCTCAACCTCTTCGGCCACGGGGTCGACCGATCACAACGCGATTTGGGCATCGCCGAGGCCTATGGCCTATTCCCCCGATTGGCCGAGCGGTCGACCCAGCGGGCGGCCACCCTTTCGGGCGGGGAGAAGCAGATGCTCTCGTTGGCCAAGGCCATCATCGCCCCTCCCCGCCTGCTGCTGATCGACGAGTTCTCGCTGGGCTTGGCCCCGACGGTGATCGCCGACCTGTTGCCGGTGGTCCGACGCATCGCCGATCAGGGGGCCGCGGTGCTGCTGGTGGAGCAGTCGGTCAACATTGCGCTGTCGGTTGCCGACCACGCCTACGTGATGGAAAAGGGTGAGATCGGCTATTCGGGCCCCGCCGAGGATCTCCGGTCCAGACCCGACCTGTTGCAGGCCGCCTATCTCGAGGGATTGGCCAAAGCCCTCGACCGCGACGGCGGTGAACAGGGAGTGCGCTGATGGGCTCCTTCGACATCTCCGGACCGCTGCTTCTGCTGGGAACGATCTTCGGTCTCGGCTACGCCCTCTTGGGCATCGGCTTGGTGTTGGCCTACCGATCCAGCGGATTCATCAATTTCGCCCATGGCTCGATTGGCCTGGTAGCCGCCTCGATGATGTCGGTGGTGGTCAAGGACTACGGGGTGCCCTACTGGTTGGGCTTTGTCGGCGCGCTGATCGTGGCTGCCCTGATAGCCGCTGGGATCGAGGCCTTCGTGGTGCGAAAGCTGGCAAACGCGCCCAAAGTGCTGTCGATGGTGGCCACACTCGGAGCGGCCGAGGCGCTGCTGCTGTTGGCCCTGTCGTTCTCCAAGGGAGGCTTGGGCGGGGGGAGCTTCCCCCAGCCGGCGGGGTTCCCCCAATTCGACCTCACCGTGTTCGTGTCGCCGTCGGCCACCGCGCTGCTGTGCCTTTCGCCGGTGGTGGTGGGCGGGCTCTACCTGTTTCTCCAGCGGAGCCGATTCGGCCTCGCCATTCGGGGGGCGGCCGCCAACCCCGACTCGGCCACCTTGGCCGGGGTGGACCCCCGGCACATGGCCATGCTGTCGTGGGCGCTGGCCGGAGGCATCGCCGCGTTCGCGGCCATGCTCATCATCCCCAACCAATCGACGGTCACCGCTGACGCCCTTGGGCCCGACTTCATCATCCGCGGCCTGGCCGTGGCGGCCTTGGCCCGATTCGCCAACCTGCCCATCGCCCTCCTCGCCGGTCTAGGGATCGGAGTGGTCGAGCAGATTCTGGCCTCCAACCCCGAAGCCACCGGATGGTTCGAAGTGGCCCTGTTCTTGCTCATCCTGATCGGGGTGGGTATGCAGGTGCGCGTCGGTCGCGAATTGCCGGAGCGCTGGTCCAGCCTGTCCCCCAGCCGGCGACTGCCCGACTCGTACCGCGACGTCTGGTTGATCCGGAACCTGGGCTGGGTTGTGGGAGGGGCAGCCGCGGTGGCGGCGGCTCTGGTGCCCCTGGGGATCAGCAACCGGTCGGCGTTCGTGCTGTCGACCATCGTGGCCTTTGCCACCATCGGCATCTCGGTGAGCTTTCTCACTGGTCTGGCCGGCCAGCTGTCGCTGGGCCAAGTGGCCTTTGCCGCCCTTGGCGCCGTGGCCGGGGTGCGAGTGGCCACCGATACCGGCAGCCTGGTACTGGGCCTGCTGTGCGGCGGGGCGGTCGGCGCGGCGGCATCGGCCGCGGTCGGTTTGCCGGCCCTGAGGGTGAGGGGCCTGCTGCTGGCCATCGCAACGCTGGCCTTCGCCCTAGCCACCTTCAGCTGGCTGCTTCGCCAAGACTGGGCGTTCGGCGTCGGTTTGTCGTCGCGCCCGGCCAGCGTGTTCGGGATCGACCTCACCACCTCGCGGGCCTTCTACTTCGTGGCGCTGGCGGTGTTCGTGGGCGTGCTGGCCATCGCCAATGTGCTGCGCCGATCCTCGTTCGGGCGCTCGCTGGTGGCGGTCCGCGACAACGAGGCGGCGGCCCGGGTGTTGCAGATCGCCCCTCGGCGGTTGCTGTTGCAGGCCTATGCCTTCGCCGGGTTCGTGGCCGGTGTTGGCGGTGTGATCCTGGCCATGAGCAACACCTTCGTCACCCGCAGCATCTTCACCCCCAGCGACAGCATCAACGTGGTGTCGCTGGCGGTCATCGGCGGGCTCTCAGAGCTGACCGGCCCCCTAATCGGCGCGGCCTATCTGATCGGCATTCGCGAGTTCTTCGATCTCGAGCTGTCGGCTCTCGCTGGTTTGAATGCCGCATGGCTGATCTTGATTCTGGAGCAGCCCCGAGGTTTCCACGGCCTCCTGGCCACCACTCGGCGCAACCTCATCGACCAGATCGCCCGGCTGCGGGGATTGCATGACGATCAGGTGGTCGCAGACGAGGATCAGCAGCGAGATGACGCGCTGCATCGCATCGATCCGATTCAAGCCCGGAGTGAGGCTGGCGACCACGAGGCAGGCATGGCATCGGTGGTGGCGGCAGCCTCAGTCCAGGCTTCAAGTTCAAGCGGAGTCATGCTGGAGGTGAGCGGTCTCACCAGGAGTTTCGGGGACCTCGTCGCAGTGGACGATGTCTCGTTCCGAGTCAACTTCGGCGAAACGCTGGGGCTGATCGGGCCAAACGGCGCGGGCAAGACCACCCTGTTCGAGCTGATCAGCGGCTATCTGCGGCCCCATGCCGGCACGGTGACCTTCGAAGGAAACGACATCACCCGATTGACCCCGGAAACCCGCAGCCGTCGGGGGTTGGTGCGCTCTTTCCAGAACGCGCCGCTGTTCCCGACCATGACCCCTCGCGACATCATCTTTCTGGCCAACCAGCGGGCGCACCAGCATGGGTTTGTGGTCGGCGGGTCTCGCGCTGAGCGCGAACTCGAAGACCGCACTGCTGAGACGCTGGCCATGTTCGGCCTGAGCAGCCTGGCCGATCAACCGGTCAGCGTGTTGTCCACCGGCACTCGGCGCCTGGTCGAGCTGGCTGCCAACGTGGCCCTGCGTCCCCGTCTTCTGCTCATGGACGAGCCGTCGGCGGGCATTGCCCAAGCCGAGACGGAGGCTCTCGGGGCAGCCATTGAACAAGTCCGCGAGGTCTATGGCCTCACCCTGGTGGTGATCGAGCACGACATGCCGCTATTGGCCTCGGTTTGCGATCGCCTCATCGCGTTGGAGGTGGGTGCGGTGATCGCCGAGGGAACCCCAGCCGAGGTCCAAGCCGATCCTGCGGTGGTCCAGAGCTATTTGGGCGGCGACCCCACCGCCATCGCTCGGAGCGGCTCGATCACGCCCCCTCAGAATCCCTAGCGCCAGGCTCAGCTACGCCCCCTCGATCTCCCTGAAGAGGTCGCGCCTTCGGAACGAGGCGGTCATGAACCGGGCGAAGGCCTTGCGCCGGGTCAGCCACACCACCCGGGCCCCCGACTTGTCGGCGGCCAAAATGTGGTCGGCCAGCCAGGGGGTGACGGTATGGACGTGGTCGCCCAGGATGTTGAAGATCTTCTTCGACTTCTCCCATTGCTCTGACGTGAGGTCGTAGTCGCCGGTGAGCAGTTCGGTCACCACGATGCCCGGTGACACCGTGCACACCTGCACCGGGGTGTCGGCGGTGTCCTTGCGCAGGGCCTTTTGCAGATAGCGCACCGCCCGCTTGGTGGCCCCGTAGGCAGCCATGCCGGGCTGGGTGGCGCCATCTGAACCGAATCCCTCGGTGTTCCAAACCTGGCCGTGGCCTTGGCGCACCATATTGGCGACAGCGGTCTTGCTGGCCAGCAGCGCACCGGTGAGGTTGGTGTTGACCAGCGCCGCCAAATCTTCGTCCGGCTGCTCCCACAGCGGCTGGCGGGTGATGCTTATGCCTGCGTTGTTGATCCACACGTCGATGCCGCCAAAGGCATCTACCGTACGGTCCCACAGCCGCTGGAGCTGGACGGGATCGGTGATGTCACAGGCCGCGCCGCAAACTTTGGACTCGCCGTAGTACTGGCCCAGCTCGGCCACCACGTCGTCGACCTGACTTGCTGAACGGCCGCTCAGCGCCACCTGGCACCGGCGCTTCAAGAATTCGCGGGCCAACCCGTTGCCGATTCCCCTGGTGCTGCCGGTGATGACGATGCGCTTGGTCACTGTGTCCCCCTCCTGAGGCTATTTCTTAACGTCGATCCCAGTGCCTGATCGATGGGTGTTCGACCAGCCGGTCGAGGCTCGCGTCGGTTGGTCTTCCCAGGCTGGTGGCGATGAATGTGGCGATGAGGTCGCCGAGCAGGTTGCGGATGGCTGGGTCGACCGTCGTGGGATCGGGCTCCAAGAAGGAGCGGCCGCTGGTGGTGTCGACCGGATCGCAGATGGCGAAGTGTCCGGCGTCGGCCAACTCGACCAGCCAAGAGTCTCCCTGCTGCCGATGAATAGCCTCAGAAAAGGTGCGGTGAACGGGATCGTGGGCTTCGTCGTCGGTGCGATAGCGGTCGCGGCTGGCGGCGATAACGCCGTCGTCGGAGCCGCCCAACAGCATTATCGGCACCTGGGCCGGAATGGGCACCACGGCGGCCTCGCCATGTCCCAACGTCGTGGCCACCATGGTGTGGGCGGCGTAGGCGAATACCGCCCGCAAGCCAGACACCCACCCCGGATCGCTGTTGTGCAAGGCAGCCGTGCCCCCCGCCGAATGACCTCCCACAACCACGCGGCCCAGATCTACCCGCCCGGCCACCGGACTCTGGTCATCAGCGGCCAGCTCAGCCAGTTGGGCGAGCAGCGGTCCGAGGGCAGTGGCCGACGGTCGGGTGCCGATGGTGTCGGGGGCCAAAGCAGTCAGGTCGATGCCGGGGGTTATGCCTCGGCCCGCCGGTCCCAGCGACCCGATGGCCGCATAGGTCACCACGCACAGCCCGTCTGCCACCAGTCGATGGGCCAGCCACCGGTAGCCGTCGGGCACCACGTTGATGCCGGGCAGCAAGACGACCACTGGCCAGGGGGCATCGGTGTCGTCGGCCGGAACTTGCCCGGTCAGGCGGGCTTCGTCTAGTCGGCCGTCATCACCGGGGTAGAACAGGGTGGCCAACGCGGCATCCCCGCCAGCATCGAAGGAGAAGTGCAGCCCTCGGAGGATCATGCGGCGCTCCTTGTAGCTGCTTTGTTTCGCTCAGAGGAACACGGTTTCATCAAGTTCCAGCACACTCTACGCTTCCCAACGTGAGCGACACTAGAAACTACGGACCACCCTCACCTCGGCCCTATCAGTGCTTCATGGGCCACTGGGAGGGGCTGTGCAAGAGCTTCACCCCCCATGGCGATTTCCTCGAGTCCAGCGCGGTTCACATGGACGTGTATTGGCTCAACAACAGCACCTGGCACCTTCACGAGCATTTCGAGAATCTCTATGGGGTGGGCGAGACCATCTTCGACACCCCCATCCAAGTAGACGGCAAGCGGTGCTTTGCCGACAGCGACCAGCTCAGCCTCGAAGGCGCCGAGCTCACGCCCTACAACTACGTATTCACCATCGACAGCCGGGTGAGCAACAACATCGTCTACAACAACCACTACTTCTTGGACCCCGACACCCGTCGCATCATCACCCACAAGGTGCGCGACGGTGCCACCAGCCTGTTCCAAATCCAAGACTTCACCCGGGTTCAGCGGCCATGATCGTCCAAAGCGCCCCCGGAGGGAACGCCGAGGCCCCCCATTTCGTGATCGCCATGCACCAGCACACCGCTTTTGCCGGCTCGCTGGCCGCCAACTTCGGCAACGACGAGTTCGCCGGGCTCGAACCGGCCGAGCCGATGCAATTCATCGTCGACCACCACGACCAGGGCTGGGCCGACCTCGACGCCCAAGCCCCTCAGAATCCCGACACCGGCCTGCCCTACAACCTGACCGCCACCCCGCTGCCCCAGATCGTGACCACCTCGGCGGGTTCGCCGGCCTTCAACGAGGCCCATCACCCGTTCAGCGGCATCATCTCGTCGATGCACACCTATGGCCTGTACCGGGGGCGGTACGGGTTGAGCGACAAGATCTTCTTGGACGTGATCCCCGACGAGCTGCGCCCCGAGGTCGACGCCATGCTGGGCAACGAGGAGAGCCGCCAGCACCGCCTGAAGGAGCAGCTGGCCGCCGACGATCCCGATCACGCCACCGACGAGTATCTGTTCCACGCCTACAAGCAACTCCAGTTCTTCGACACCATCTCCCTGTACTTCCACCTAGCTCCTGAAGGAGAGCGGGGCACCTCCGACTTCCCCAACGTGCCCCGAACGGTGGGCGACGACGTGACCATCTCGGTGGTCGAGCGTCCCGGCGGGGAATACGGCCTGGATCCCTACCCATTTGGCGAAGACGGGCTTGAGCTGGCCACTGAGGGCCGGTATCTGGCCCCCCAGCCTCCCGGTGCCGACCTCGGCGCGGTGCTGGCCGCCACCTCGGTGGCTACCCAGAGCGTGCGCTTGGTCCGAATGTGAGCAAGGGATCGCTCTCCCCGCGCGACCGGCCCATCGTCTCGTGGGCTGCGAAGGTCCGGATGTGAGCCAAGGGTCCTTCTCCCAGGGAGTTGGGGAGTGGATCGGCGCGGCTGAGGTCTATGACGGCGACGGCCGCTTTGCCGGCATGGGGCGAGACACCCGATCGGTCCAGGCCGACGACCAGGCCGGGCGGGTGACAGTGGAGGTCGAGTTCGACGGGCCGTTCTCCCTTTCGGGCGTCTACACCATCGCCGATCACGGCTCGCATCGAACCTACGAGGGGCCCCTCAACATCGGCTATGCCGAGGCGCTGGGCGACGACCTGGTGGCTGCCCACAACTACTGGCCCGACCTGGGTCTATCGCAGCGCTTCTTCTTGATGGTGCTGCCCGACGGCTCTCATCAGCTCTCGCTGGCTCTGCTCAGCCGGGGCGATCGGCTCCAATGGACGGTGGTGGGCGAATACCAGCGCCAGGTCGACCCGTCGGATCCTGTGCCTCCCCCGGTGGCGGCGATGGATCCCGAGGGGCTGCGTGACGACCCATCGGCCGGACGGGGTGAGCTGTTGTTGCTGCGACCCGGCCGCTGGTCGGGGCAGCTGCATCGCCTCGACGCCGAGTACACACCAACCGGCCCCGCTGACTACATCGAAACGGTTGCTGCCCACAGCGACTCTTGGGAAGTGGAGCTGTCGGGGGCGGACTACTCGACCGGCTTGTCGTTTACCCTCTTGTCGGACGGCTGGACGGCGTGGACCCCAGCAGGCGATCTGATGGGCAGCGGTAGCCTCAGCGGCGGCCGGGGATTCAGCGGACAGTTCCACCTCCTCTTAGAAGGGCTGCGGGTGTGGCGGCGCGAGGTGGTGTCGCGAGACGGCACCATAAAGGCGGTGCTCCACATCTGGTACCGGGGCGAGCAGCGAATCGGAGCGGCCTACGGGGCCTTGGCCTTCCAACCGGCATGACCAAGAAGGACCGCTTTAGCGGTGACTGGCTGATCGTCGAGTACGTCTACGACCCCGACGGCACATTTCGCGGCGAGGTTGCTCAGCGCCGAATCGTGGAACAGGCCGGAGATGGTCGACTGGTGGTTACCCAGCAGTGCCAGCCCTCTCCCCAACTGGCCGACCACCCCATGTCCGCCTTCGCTGGCGAGTGGGTATTCGATCTGGAGACAGACGGAGACCAGCGTCGCTATCTCGGCCCCGATGTGGTGGGCTTCGGCACTGTGTGGCAGGCCGGCGCCCTTACCGGACAGGGTCTCTGGCCCCGATTCGGCTACGAATTCGAGTCCTACAGCGTGCTGGTGGCCCCCGACCGCCAGCTCACCGGCGGGTTCTTCTCCCTGGCCGGCCGATCAGTAGCCGACATCGTCGGCGTGGCCGTTCCCGAAACCTCCGGCATGGAGCCCCACCTCGACCTGTCAGCCCCGCCCCCCGATCCCGACGGCCCCTGGCCGCTGCGCCGTGCCGTCGGGCCC
>VYDF01000184.1 GCA_009843565.1 Acidimicrobiia bacterium
CTGCCGACCGAGTGCTGGTGGTGCACCACGACGACACCGTCGACCGCACCACCAACGCCACTGGGCGAGTGCGGGACATGACCTACGAAGAGCTTCAAGCGCTCGACAACGCATACTGGTGGTCGGAGGAGTGGCCCAGCCACGACCTCGCCCCTGACGCCTACTCCTATCGGGGCATTCGCACCGGTGAAGCTGATCCTCCCGAAGGGTACGGCCCCGACGACTTCCGGGTGGAGACGTTTCGGGCGGTGGCGCTGGCGTTTCCTGAGCATGTGCTAGACGTGGAGATCAAGACCCCCGCAGGCGATGATGGCGAGGACGACATCGATTTCATCCTTGAGATGGCGGCCGTGCTGGCTGCCGAAATCGAGGAGTTGGGCCGCACCGACTCAGTCGTGGTGGTGTCATTCAGGGACGAGGCATTGGTCGGGTTCCGGGAGCTGGCGCCCGAGGTGGTCACCAGCCCTGGACAGGACTCCCTGCCGGCGTGGGCATTCGCGTCGGTTCCACTGCACCCCAACGACCTCATCTTGCAGGTGCCGCCCACCTTCAGCGGTCTCGACGTGCTCACTCCCGACCTGCTGGGCAAAGCCGCCGACGAAGGCTTTGCAGTGTGGGTGTGGCCCAACGAGGACTGGCAGGAACACCCCGACTACTACGCCGAACTCATCGACCTTCCGGTGGACGGGGTGATCGCCGGTCGGCCCGCCGAAGCAGTTGAGCGCTTCCGAGCCGACGGCGATATCCCCTGAATCAACTTGTGAGCAGCAGGCCTGACCGCCATCTCAAGCGTCAGTCCCGCCTTCGCTCCCGCCGCTGCTGAGCCCTGCTTCGAGGGTCGCTAGGTCGGCTTGCCAACACCCCATCAAATGCGACGGTCGAAAGCCCATTTCGGTGTTTATGGCCAGCATGGCGGCGTTGCTCTCGGCGTTGCCGGTGCGCAGCGTGGTTGCTTCGGGGGTCTCGGCGCGCAGCCTCTGCCACATCGCCGCCTTCATCCAGCGTCCGATCCCCAGGCCCCGGTAGGCGGGCAACACGACTGTGTTCCACTGCCATGCGAAGGCTGGCCGAAAGCGGTTGACGAATACCTCGGTGGCACCCGCGGCCGACCCGTCAGCGCAGATGGCCAGGATGCCCAGATAGTCGATGCCGCAGGCGTGTCGGGCGTCGAAGTCGGCTCGCAGGGTGGCCGCGTCGAAAACCGCATCTTCGATTTCGAGGTCGTCGGTGGGTGCGTCATTCATGGCGTTGGCGGTGGCAACGAGCGCGTCGATGTGCTCATCGGGGCAGTGGCCTTTCCAGTGCACCAGATCGATGTCGTCGGGAGCAGCGTCGATCCATCGTGACATCAACAAGGCGTTCACCGCGGCCAAGTCCAAATCCGACTCCTGCTCGGTGAAACGCAACTCGGCACCCAGCCCAGTCCAGAATGCATCGGCTTCAGACGTGTAGTCGCCAAAGGCGATTACCGAGGTTCGGCCATCGGCTCGTGCCGTTCTCAGCAGTTCGCTCAGCACGGCTGTTGATGCGTCTCTGTGGACTGGAGTTATCTCCAGCATGGCCAGCGTCGAGTTGGCGGGATCACGGGTCATTTCCACATGACCAATGGCGACGGCCTGTCCGTCGTCGAACGCCACAATCCGTTCGTGGCCGGCGTTGTCGCTGGCGTCGTCGTCGATTGTTGCTCGCAACTCACCAGCTGGAGTGACTGGAATCTCTGGATCGCGGGCGCGGTCCAGCCGCTGCTGAAGGTCCAAGGCGGCCTCGAATTGGATCTGATCGAGTTCCCGAGCGTTGAGGAACTGCATCATCGGAGCCTACGGGTGAGATTGGAGACTGCCTTGCAAGTCAGCGGAGTCCGAGGGATTCCCAACTCTGGGCGAGATCGTCGAACCAACCCTGGGCCCGATCCATGCGCCAGCAGAACAACGACATCACCACGTTGATGGTGGTTGCGCCCGCGTCGATCCAATCGGCAGCGGCACCCATGCTGGCTTGAATGGACGGGCGGTTGTCGCTGCCGGCCACCGCGTCGATGTCGCCCTGGACGCCGAAGCCGTCCATGCTCCGCCCAGCGGCGACTAGAGCGTTTTTGAGCATTCCCACCCCATCGGCCACTTCTTCGAGAGTGCCATAAGGAGGCGGAATCCAGCCGTCGGCGTGCTCGACCAGGCGGGCCAGATTGTTGGGATGGAGCGCACCGGCCACCCAGATCGGGATCCCATCGGGCTGGGTCGGTTTGGGCTCGCACCAGATGTCGTCGAAGTTGACCGTGGTCGAGTGGAACGAGGCCGGAGAGTCCCGCCACAGCGCCTTGCAGGCGGCAATGGTGTCGGTGAGACGCTGGCCCCGCTGATTCCAGGGAACGCCCGCGGCTTCGTACTCCTCCCGCTGCCAGCCGGTTCCGACGCCGACCTCGAGGCGGCCTTGGGACAAAACGTCCATGGTGGCCAGGGTCTTGGCCAACACCGCGGCGGGACGAAGGGGGGCGATCAGGATCTTGGTGCTGAATCTCACCTGCTGGGTGACGGCAGCCATGTGGGCGATGGAGGCCAGCGGCTCCAGCCATGCGGTCTCGGGCGGGAATGGGAACGGGCCGTAGGGGTACTTGTCGGTGTTGGTGCCCATGACCACATGATCGGTGAGCATGATTCGGTCGACACCAGCTTGCTCGGCCATCTGGGCGAGGTCGGCGATCTGGTGAAAGT
>VYDF01000120.1:0-2125 GCA_009843565.1 Acidimicrobiia bacterium
TCGGACTACACACCCATCGTGACCACCGACCCCGAGGAGGCGCTTCGCCTGGTCGAGAAGGACAGGCCCCACCTGGTCCTGTTGGACCTGGTGCTGCCGGGAGCCGACGGGATGGAGCTGATGAAGGACATCGCCATGACGAGGGATGTGCCGGTGATCTTCCTGTCCGCCTACGGCCAGGAGCAGCTCGTGGCCCGGGCCCTGGACGAGGGAGCCGCCGACTACCTGATCAAGCCCTTCTCGCCGGTCGAGCTGGCGGCCCGCATCAGGGCGGCCCTGCGCCGCCGGGAGACACCCGAGCCGTCCGCGCCCTATGTCCTGGGAGACCTGACCATCGACCACGCCGAGCGGAGGGCGAGCCTGGCCGGACGGCCGGTGCCGCTTACCGCCATCGAGTACCGGACCCTGGCCGAGCTCGCGTCCCACGCCGGACGGGTGCTCACATACGAGCACCTGCTCAGACGGGTCTGGCGGCTTGATCCCGACATCGACACCGACCTTCGTCCCATGCGCACGGCGATAAGCAGCCTGCGCCGCAAGCTCGGCGACGACGCCGACGACCCCACCTACATCTTCACCCAACTACGCGTCGGCTACCGCATGCCGAAAGGAGAAACGCGAGAACAGAAGGAGGGGTGAGCCTTCGACAGGGCTACGTTCAAGAGCGAGCAGTACCCCGGTCTTCGTTCCGAGGTTGGGGCGGTGGCAGAACTCGGATAGCTCAGGAGCCGCTGAACTCGAACACGACGTTATGTTTCGATGCCTCAGTGTCGTTGGCGTCGATGTGGTGGATCACGGTGATCTTCTGGGTACCGCAGTCGCCGTACTCGTCGCAGGATATGGTCCCGATCAGCCCGCGGTACCGGTCGATCGCGTTCAGGGCGGTTCTCACCCCCGCCCGGTCGATCATCAGCACACCGTCCTCGGCTACGTATGAAGCGGGCCACGGCTTGGCCCTGGTAGAGGTCGTTGTGCGAGGTCCGGTAGTAGCCGGGATGGTGGTGCTCACCAACGATCCCGGCCAGGTCGGATGTGAGCGCCGGCGATGTATTCGAAGGAGAGATCATCACCATGCCCGCCCCGGCCAGGATAGGAGCGGCCGTGGTGGCCGCGCTGGAACAAGAGGTACCGATCACGCCGATCACCTCTGGATCGGAGGCGACCGACTCCGCAGCTCGGCGTCCTCCGTCGGCCGAGCACCCGTCGCTGATGCCGATACCGATGCTCACTGCGAAGCCGTGCACGGGACCGTAATCCGCGAGGGCGAGTTCCACGCCGCGCTGCTTGGTCACTCCGAGACGGGCTACATCACCGGAGATGTTGTTCACCGAGCGGATCTGGATCGCCGCTCCGGCCTCTACCTCCACCGTGCCCAGCGAGCCGTCGCCGATGCGGCACCCGGGGTCGGATCTTCGGCGCAGGCCAGGAGGAGAGCCGCTGCCCCCAACACCGCAGCGATTGCGGTACCGGCCGAGGTCGGGTAACACCCGCGTCTTGAGTACATGTCGCGCACGGGCACTCCTCCCTCACTCGGGTTAGATCCGAGCCGGATCCCGTAAGGCAGCAGCTGTGGACGGTACCCGCCAACGCCTTTCGCCGGCTGCTGGTGTCGATCCCCGGTGGAGTACGGTCTAGGAGGGTGCCACTTCGGCGCTGCCCTTGCGTAGGCGGAAGCCCATCGCGACCTGGGTTAGCCCACCGGCGACGAGGTTGATACCGGCCACTACCGCTAGGACCAGCTCGGTGGGACCCGACCAGAAGAGCACAACAAGGCCTGCAGCCGCCGTCAGTATCCCGAAGAGGACCGCTGAGACCCGACCGGGATGGTTCCGGTCCACGAACCCCGACACGACATCACCCAAACCGCTGAGCACCCAGTACAAACCCAAGAGGATCACCAGAAAATCGATGGTGCGGTTGGGACGGAATAACGCCAGCAACCCGACCACGATACCGCCCAAGCCCGAGAGCAGCAGCATGCCCCGTTGCGACCGCTCAGACCCGAACAGCGCGCCGCCCAGCCTCCCTACGCCGAAGAACAGCAGCTGGATGCCCACCACGACGGTGATGACCAGCAACGTGCGGCCCGGCCAGACCAACAGCATGACACCGAGCACCAGACTCG
>VYDF01000120.1:2135-2708 GCA_009843565.1 Acidimicrobiia bacterium
AACGCCACCAGCCACCAAGGGCCGATACCACCGCTGGTTTCCTCCGTCATCTCAAACCCTCCCCTACGGCCTGTACTCACACCATGGAAGCTGAATAGTTTCGCATTTGCAAAACATCTCTTGCGGTGATGGTATAGGCGTGTCATGGTTCGGCTTGCCAATCAACGCTGAATCTCGTCCTTCTCGCCAGGAGTGAGAGCCGGCTCCAGCCCGCGGTCAACAGTGGCCTGGCGGTGCCAGTCGTAGCAGGCCTAGTCCGACAAACCGAACTCCGCCGCCGTCGCTTAATCGGCCCGGGGGAAGCGCCGGACGATGTCATGAATCCAACAGCTCAAGAGAGCGGCAGACACCTGAGCAGCCGGTCGTCACCGCCGCAGGGAGCCTCGACCTCTACCCTTCAGCTCCCCGCTGGACCTCTCCCGCGGTCGCTCTCCTGTGTTCGTATTCCAGCCTGCAGGTTCTCGTGGATCTTCCTCGTGACATCCAGAAAGACCCTCTTCTCCTCCTCGCCAATCCCGACGTTGACGAGAGAGTCGAGGTCTTGGTGGGACTCGATGAGCCGTGGCATGAAGG
>VYDF01000250.1 GCA_009843565.1 Acidimicrobiia bacterium
TGTGCCTGCGGCGGGAAAGCCAGAATTGGGAGGTGACGGACGGTACGGTGCAGCCAGTGGCCATTCGAGCAGCCCGGCTGGCTGATGCCGAAGGCATCCGTGAAATCTACAACTACGAGGTGCTGAACGGGACGAGCACTTTCGACATCGAGCCCCGGTCGTTGGCGGCGCAGCAGTCGTGGCTGCAGGATCGCAGCGGCGTTCACGCTGTGCTGGTGGCCACCCCCGGCGAAGACGACGACGCCGTGATCGGATATGCCTCCCTGTCGCCTTTCCACACCCGACCGGCCTACAACACCACCGTGGAGAACTCGGTGTATGTCCATATCGACCACCGAGGCAAGGGCGTCGGCCGAGCGCTGTTGGCGGAGATTATCGGGCTGGCTCAAAGCCACGGCTTCCACACCGTGATCGCCCGCATCTCCGGAATGAACGAGGCATCGGTGGCCGTCCACCGCTCGGTGGGGTTCGAAGTTATAGGCATCGAACGCGAAGTAGGCCGCAAGTTCGGCCGCTGGCTTGACGTGACCGTGATGCAGCTCATGCTGCGAGATTGGAGTGGGCCGGGGAGGATTTGAACCTCCGAAGGCGAATGCCGACGGGTTTACAGCCCGTTCCCTTTGGCCGCTCGGGCACCGACCCAACGAGGGACAACCCTACCGGCCCGCGAGATGCCTCCCCCACTCGAATTCCGGTAGCAGGGGTGCGGTAGGTTCGGGCCATGCCGACGTTTGACGTTTCTTCTGAGCTGGACATGCAGGAGGTCCGCAATGCGGTGGACCAGGCGGCTCGGGAAATCCACAGCCGCTACGACTTCAAGAACACCGGAAGCGACGTGGCGCTGGGCGAAGGGGTCATCACCTTGCGGTCGTCCAACGAGGATCGGTTGGCTGCCGCCCGCCAGGTGCTGGAGGAGAAGCTTGTGCGGCGCAAGGTATCGCTCAAAGGCGTGACTTACGGGCCGGTGGCCGATGCGGCTGGCGGGACGGTGCGCCAAGAGGCGGCACTGGCGGCGGGCATCTCGGCGGACAAGGCCCGGGAGCTGAACAAGTTCATCAAGAACCTGGGCATGAAAGGGGTCTCCTCTCAGACCCAAGGCGGCCAGCTTCGGGTGAGCGGCAAGAAGCGGGACATGCTCCAAGAGGTGATCGCCGCCCTCAAAGAGGCCGATTTCTCCATTCCCTTGCAGTTCGGGAACTTCCGGGACTGAGCGACCCTTGGCGAGTTTGGCGGTTTAGTACGCCTGGGGGACCCACTCGCCGGCCCGGAGGCGTCGGATGCGCTCCTCGGCCGGGGGATGGGTGCTGAACAGGCTGCGGAAGTTGGCCCGACCGGTGAGGGGGTTGACGATGTAGTGAGACGCTTGCTCCACCGGCACGTTGACCGGGATGCGCTGGGAGGCGGCGTTCAGCTTCTCTAATGCTCGCGCCAAGGGTTCGCCGTCGCCGATGAGTCGAGCCGCCGATGCGTCGGCCTGGTATTCCCGGGTGCGGCTGATGGCCATTTGAATCAGGCTGGCGGCAATGGGGGCCAAGATGGCTGCGATCAGCACGCCGGCAAGATCGCCCATGCCCCGATCGCGGCCCCGGCCGCCGAAGAAGATCATTCCCCACACTGCGATGCGGGAGGCGAAGGTGATGGCCATGGCGATGGCCGCAGCCACCGATCCGATGAGGATGTCGCGATTGCGGATGTGGGCCAGCTCATGAGCCAGAACGCCTCGGATCTCATCCCACGTCAAGTGGTTGATGAGCCCCTCGGTAATCGCCACCGCGGCGTGCTTTGGGTTGCGGCCGGTGGCAAATGCGTTGGGCTGGGGGTTGGGGCTCACGTACAGCTTGGGCATGGGAATCTGAGCCTTGGCGGTGAGCTCTTCCATGATGGCGTGGTACTGGGGAAGCTGCGCGGAGGTGACTGGCACGGCCCGGGCCGAGGCGATGGCCAGCTTGTCGCTGAACCAGTACGACCCGCCCACCACGATCACCGCGATGACAATTCCGATGGCCAGTCCGCCGCTGCCGCCCAGCAGCCCGCCGACAGCCACGAACAGCGCCGCCATCAGCACCAGCAACAGGATTGTCTTGATCGTGTTCATGCTCAGCGTCACTCCAACTTGAAGATCAGATTCTGGAGGTCAGGCTATCGGCCGACCGCGGGTTTCGCTCGTCAGCGGTCGTAGTAGCCGGAGTAGACGTAGACGCAGGGGACGCCGGACTCGGCGTACATCTCCACGTTGCGGGGGTCGTCTTCGAGGGCGCACAGCAATTCGAAGCCATGCCGGCGGAGATTGGTCACTTCGGCGGCCTTATATGCCCGTGACCGGTCGCCGCTGTTGGGGGGTCGCAGGATCAGCAAATCCCAGCGGACCTGGTGTTTTTTGAGCCAGGCCACCGTGTCGTCCAGCAGATGCCAGGGCCGAGCGGTGAGCAGCACGACCGTGACGTCAGAGGCCAATGAGTTGACCAAGGCCACCGCTGCTTCCAACGGGGGGTCGTTGGGGCAGCCGGCGAAGAACTCATCCCAGCGGCGGGCCAGGGCCAGATGCTGGCGGTTGCTGCCGTCGGAGATGACGCCGTCCACATCCACGATTACTGCCGCACCACCCCTGATGGGCCCATCCCTCCATGTCCAGTGAGAAGGGCCGGTTGGCTGGCTCAATCTTCTTGGGGGGATTCGGCGGCCCGGGTGCGGATCTCGTCCACC
>VYDF01000266.1:0-2151 GCA_009843565.1 Acidimicrobiia bacterium
AGCCCACTCGCAACTGGCTGGGGCGCGAGCATATCCGAAAGGCGGATTCATCACGACGACATTCGCGTCCAACATACGACTAGCAGGGCAGAGGGAATCTGCGGTGACAATGCTTGGAAACGGATCCAAATTCGTCGGCAACTCAATTGGAGGACTAAGTCGGAAGCGTTTCGCGGCGAGCAGCACGAGTCGTGTCTTCGCCAAACGGACGAAGTCGGCGTTGATGTCGCAGCCCGCGAGGCGCTTGCTCCAGCAATCCACGGTCTGGTGAAACGACTGAGCGAGAGGTAGTTTGCGGGCGATTGCGAGGAGTAAATCACCGGCACCACAAGCGGGGTCATAGTACAGAGTCTTTGGGGACGAGCCCCTCATCGCAACATTGGCAACTCGTCGTGCCAATTTAACTCCCGTGAAAAACGCGCCTTGTTGCTTGAGTCGCGATTGGTCTGGTTGCGAACGGAGGACGCGATTGGGTCCTCCATCTAGGCATTGGGCCATTTGAGTACGCCATTCATGGGGCGCAATAGGTTTCGTAGGCTGCGCTAGCTGGTGGATGGACTCTACGTATTCGGTGAAGTCGTCCAATTCTTTGCGACCATCGATCGAGGGGGGACAGACTGCCTTTAGCGGCAACCGTGTCAAACTTTGCCTGTCCAGTATGACAGTGTCAACGCGGAGCCAAAAGGAGATGAACTTGGAGAATCATCTGATTTCGACAATGTAAAGTCGTAAACCATTGATACAATTGATTTTATTAATGAACGAATCACCGTCTTATACGCACCTACTGTCCCTCGGTCGGTTCAGATCAGAGTGGAGAAAACAACCACCGGTGGCTGGCACTGAGCCTCGCGATCGAGTTGCGCTTCGGCTGTGGCCGTACCCGACTTACCCCCAGTCACCTGCAGCACCATTGCGGCCGTTCGCGTCCGAGTTCAGTTCCGGCCCAAATTCGACGATTCGACCCGCAGCACCCGCGGCATCCGCATAGACTGAGAGTGAATGCTCCGGCTTGAAATGGAGATCCCGTTCGATGCGCAGACCAAAGTCGCAGCGGACCGAAGCGATCTCCGCAAGGCTCTAGTACCCCAACTCGGGCCTACCGAAGCCGATATCGGCTAAGCCGAAGAGCGTATCACCATCCTCCGGGTCGAGTTCCGAGAACAGCCACGTCGCAGTGCCGCAGGGGTCGAAGAACTTGACGACAGGACGGTGATCCTGGCCATGGTTCCGACCATTGGCGAGTAGCTGCTCGATCTGCGTTTTAGTCAGGAGCCTCACGAGACCTCCTTGCCAGGAAGTGGAGGTCTGAACGACCACGCCGAGCTTGTCGAATTCTGGGTCCACGTACACATGAACCCCATTTTGGAGTTCCGGTATGAATTGTGGAGGTTCAAATCTGGCCGATTCGGCCAGATTCGCTCACTCGGTGGTCGCTAGGCAGCGCAGTGCGGCAGTGTCTATACTTCGAGACGCACGCTCGCCGTGATTTCCGGCTGGCCCTCAGCCGGTTTGCCGGATTGGATCAGATTGGTGATACGCGGTGACGAGCCGCCCGTCTGCGACCACGAGTACCTTGTCCTTCAACCGCTCGATCGTGGTGATTTGCTTCTTGAGCGCCCGAATGGCCACGTCGGCGTCCCGTCGCATCAGCATGATCCGATCCCGGCCGATGTCAGTGCCGTAGGCGAGGATGACTTCCAAGTCCGTCTTACGAAATCCTCGCTGAGACATTCGAACCTCGCCGTGGCGCGTAATCGGGAGGGCTGTCATAGTTCGCCCCTGTTATCGGATGCATCGGATTCATCGGTCGCGACCGGGTCAGATGCAAGGTCATGTAAGAGTTCCTCCAGTTGGAGTTGGGACTCCTGTTCTGCCCGAGTGAGCTCCTCGGATAGCCATTGCCGATATTTCTCATTGTCTTCAACGCTCCGGACACGAATGCACTCGCTAAAGTCGATCACACCACACCGGACATAGTGCAGAAGCTGCTCGTCAGATTCCAATTCACTAGAAATACCCAAGCACTCTCTCAAGGTATCGTCGGCGATTCGGTATCCATCGATCATGTCGCCATCAAAGGAATTGATCGAAACCACCGCGTTCTGCGGTAGGTCTTTCGCGAGGTCGCGTACGAAATGGACGAATGGT
>VYDF01000266.1:2161-2699 GCA_009843565.1 Acidimicrobiia bacterium
TCAAGCGTCGCCTTCGTTCCAATTCTGATATTTGATGAAGCGTACAAAGACGTCTCGCTTGCTCAGAGACTCTTCCTCTTCATACAGTTGGCTGTCGGCTGACAGGCTGCGAGCGGCGATAATTCCGCCAAGATGAGCGCAGTTTTCGAGCAGTTTTTCTTCCTTCTCCTGAACTATCGCGTTTATTTCCCGGAGCCGCCGTTTTCTCTCCAGCAAGCTCCGTTCGGCAACGATGAGAAATAGTAGAGGAGCGACATCCAAGATGTCCCGAGGCCGAACATTGTAGCGAACGGCCACGACTAACAATGAGGCCCATGCGTCGTTTCCGATGGCCACTCTCGTCGTGACATCTGCGGCGAGATCCTCGGGCTGTTCCGTTGGCCTTGTGAGCCTTTCCCACGTGATCCGGAGTGCAGCGCACAATGGTTTGCGAAGGTGGGATCGTACGCGTCGCGATTTGCCTCGTTCCCAGCGACTGACAGTGTCCTTAGTGCACCCCGTAGCTTGAGCGAGCTCAAATTGGCTCATTCCACGCCGC
>VYDF01000014.1:0-561 GCA_009843565.1 Acidimicrobiia bacterium
GTCAACGAAGATGAGAGTGTTGGGGTAGGTCATCGCCTCTATTTCTAGTTGATGTAGTTGGCTATCGCATCGGCCAGCGGGAACGGGGCTGGATGCCGGAGCGGTGGATAATTTGTTGGGCAGCCTCGCGAGCCTCGGCGCGAAGCGATTCGGCTTCCACGGTGGTGCAGCGACCCCCATCGACTACCAGGCGGCCATCGACGAGCACATCGGCTACCGACCGACCGCCGCCAGCCCACACCAGTTGCAGGATCGGGTCGGGGCTGGGCGGTTGCCACTGGATGCCGGAGCGGTCGATCACCACGATATCGGCGGCCTTTCCCGCTTCTAAGGAGCCGATCCGGTCGGCCATGCCCACCGCCTCGGCCCCGGCGATGGTCAGGAGCTCGAACGCGTGGTGGGCGCCGAACTCGGTTGGATCGGCACCGGTGTCTTTAGCCAACCCGGCGAACAGGGCCGCGGCCCGCAAGCCGTCGATCGCGTCACCGGCGTTCTCGGTGTCGCATCCCAGCGCCAGCCGCCCGCCCTGTCGCCACAAGTCCAGGTGGGCGAAGCTCTGTG
>VYDF01000014.1:571-2688 GCA_009843565.1 Acidimicrobiia bacterium
TCAGTCCCTGGCCCAGTCGCAGGTAGGCCCACGGAAAGGAGGCCACCGCGGTGCCGGTTCGCACCAGGGCTTCCAGTTCGTCGCCGTCGATATGAACGGCGTGGCCCACCAACACGTTGGGGCCGAGCACCCCCAAGTGATCCAGATGCACCAGCGGACGATGCCCGGTGCGCTCCAGATAGCGGGCGGCGTCATCGGGGGTGGGGGACAGGTGGAAGCTCAGCCGTCTCCCCGTGGAGCGGGCCAAGTCGGCGGCCGCCATTACCAGATCATCAGACATGAGGTCGTGGCCCACCAGGGTGACCGATGACTCCACCAACCCGCCGGGCGGATAGCGCTCGATGAGGTCTCGCTGAGCGTCTACCACCTCGTTTGGGGAGGCCGATTGGGGCAGGCCGGCGGTATCGGACCCCCAGCGACCGATAGCTCCCCGCACGCCGACATTGGCCATGGCCTGGGCCACCCGCTCGGGATGGGCCACCGTGCCCGCGTCGACGGTGGTGGTGATTCCGTTGCCCGCTGCCTCTATCAGCCCCAGGGTGGCGGCCAGCTCATCGTCGTCGCCGGTGACATGCTCGTGGACGGGCACAATCCACTCGAAGATGGCCGCGCCCGGGGGCAGGTCGTCGGGGATGGCCGACGCCACCAGCCGGTCGGCGGTGAGGTGCTGGTGGGCGTTAACGAATCCGGGCAGCACCAAGGAGTCGACCGAGCCTCGCTCCGGTGCATCCGGGTACCGGGCCTGGATGTCGTCGGCCTTGCCCACCGCGGCGATTTGGCCGCCCACCACCGCCACCGCCCCGCCCGAGATAATGGTTCGCTCGGGGTCCATGGTCACGATGTCGCCGGTAATCACCCAGTCGGCCGCTGACACGTCAGTTGACGTTACCGGGGCAGTGTGCGGGAAACAGGAAAAGGGGTAGGGAGTATCATCGGCCCATGAGCGGAAATGGCGCTTCAAACCAGCTCGTCGGCCAGCCGGCGCTGGACCACCAGTGGTATCCCATCGCGCTCAGCGAAGACATCGATCCCGGACCGCACGGTGTCCAGGTGCTGGGCCGCCGCTACGCCTTGTGGCGCTCGGAAGGCGGATCGCTCACCGCCGCACCCGATCGCTGTCCTCACCGGCAGGCCCCGCTCTCGGAGGGGCGCATGGTGGACGGCTGTTTGGAGTGCCCCTACCACGGCTGGCGCTTTGGTGCCGGGGGCCGGTGCGAGCTGGTTCCGTCGTCGCCGCCGGGAACGCCGGTGCCTCCCAAGGCTCACCTCGACACCATCAACATCGAGGAGCGCTACGGCCTGGTGTGGCTGTGTCCGGGCAAGCCGCTGGGCCGGATCCCCGAGATCCCCCAAGAGGACAACCCCGAGTTCCGCCGGCTCAATACGCCGTTCCAGCACTGGGCGGTGTCGTCCACCCGGATCACCGACAACTTCATGGACTTCTCCCACTTCCCGTTTGTGCACACCGCCACCTTCGGCCTGGCCCAAGAAACGGTGATCCCCCCCTTGGAGATGGGCGACCTGCCCGACGGCTACCGGGGCTACGTCTACGAGGTGAACGCCAATAACACCTCCGACGCGGGCCAGACCGTCACCGGTCAGGAAGACGACGTGCTGCACCGCCGGATGACGACGGGATACGTGCTGCCGTTCTCGGTGCGCAGCACCATCGCCTACGAGTCGGGCTTGGAGCACATTTTGTTGCTGCTGACCACGCCGATGGACGACGTGAACTCGCTGTTCAACTTCGTGGTGTGGCGCAACGACGACTTCTCAGTGCCCGCCGATGAGATCATGAAGTTCGACCTGGCCATCGGCGCCGAAGACAAGGCCATGCTGGAAAAGCTCGAGGGCGTGCTCCCCATGGACCTCACCGCCACGGTCAGCGTTCAGTCCGACCGTCCCTCAGTGGAGTGGCGCCGCAGCCTGGCCGCGCTGATGGCTGAAGGCGGAGCGGCTTAGCGGGAGCAGCGTCCCCGGATCAGAGCCTCAGCCGTGGACGAGGGCGTGGCGCCAGGCGGCGGTGGTCTCTACCTGGTTGAAGGTGAAGATGTGCAGGCCATTGATGCCCAGTGGGGTCAGCTGGCTGCTGAGGGCTTCGAGCAGTTCGGAGGGAT
>VYDF01000170.1 GCA_009843565.1 Acidimicrobiia bacterium
TATTTGCAGACTCGCACCTAGTCCATTGGCCAGGCGCACGACCGGCGGCACTTCACCGGGCATCTCACGCTGGCCCGAGCCCGTAAGCGAGTGCCCAACACGGTGGTCGGCCAATCTTTCGCTGAGGATTTCCGGGCCACCCATATCTGGCTGGTGGAAAGTCAACTACACCCCGACGGAGCCCGGTATACCCAGTTGAGCCAATGGCCGCTGGATGGAGCGAGCTGAGAGGAGTCCTGCTCAACACTCCTCGACCAGGGGGACGAACCTCACTGGGCAGAACCGCTCGGAGGTTGTCTCCTTGCCCATTCTTCGAACCAGAGTGAGGTTTTGGGAAAAGGATGGCGGCCCCACGGGAATCACCAGCCGTCCGCCGTCTGCGAGCTGGTCCACCAACGGTGGCGGGAGCCTGGGGGCCGCGGCGGTGACCACCACCGCGTCGTAGGGGGCGCCTGGTGGATGGCCTTGGGATCCGTCGCCGCACACCACCGTGGCATTGTCATATCCCAGTCCGCCCAGCACTTTGGCCGCCGAGTCAGCCAGCTTCCGGTGGCGCTCCACCGTGATCACAGAGGCGCCCAACTCGGCCAGCACTGCGGCCCCGTAGCCCGAGCCTGTTCCCACCTCCAACACCCGGTCGTCGGGGCCGACCGACGCGGCCTCGGCCATGAGGGCCACGATGTAGGGCTGGGAAATGGTCTGGCCGGCCCCGATGGGCAGGGGGTGGTCCTTGTAGGCGTCGCCGGCCAGTGCCCGGGAAACAAAACGGTGGCGGGGGACGGTTCTCATGGCGGCCAGAACGCGGGGATCAGCAACCCCACGACCCTCGATCTGGCGGCGCACCATGGCCAATCGACGCTCTCGGTGCCGATCGTCAGACGCCCCAGCCATGTCTAATGATGCTTCAATCGCCCCCACCGAGGGCGAGAAAACCGCTATCCCTGGGACGACCTCGCTACCGGCTGGGCGCTGGTCTCGTCGAACACGGCACGCAGGGCGTCGGCTTCGCGGGTGAATTCTCGGCCTCGCTCGGCGGTCGCGTCCCATGGCGGTGCCGGGGCCCACCACGGCGGCATCTCTGATCCACTGTCAGGGGTCTCCTCGGGAACAAAGGCCAGACACCATTGCCATGAACCCTTCTCTTCCATGTTGCTCTCATCGGGGTGCCCGCCAGGAGGAACCAGGGCATAGGTGAAGCCCGGCCCAGGACCCGATTGCCTTGTGTCGCGGGACCAGAACCGGCGGGAAAGCGGCAGCCGAGCGGCAGCAAACGGCAATGCCAGCAGCACGAGGACGATGATCGAAGTGACTACCGTTGTCAGATTCAAGTCGGGCATGTCGGGTGTCTCCATCAAGAGCAGATCAAGGATCTACTCAAGCAACACAGGCCCCATGAACCCCACCCGCAACAAAACAGCGTACCTACGCCACCCGGCAACTTCAACTGTCTGGCAAGATCTTCGGCCCAACTAGCCTCAGACCATTACCACCGAGCGGAGCACCTCCCCCCGCTCCATGCGGTGGAACGCCTCTTCCACGTCCTCCAGCGAAATCGTCTCAGATACGAACCGCTCCAGGTTCAGCCGGCCCTGGAGGTAGAGGTCGATCAGCATGGGGAAGTCCCGCGATGGCAGGCAGTCGCCGTACCACGACGACTTGAGCACGCCTCCCCGGCCGAACACCTCGATCAGCGGCAGTTCGATGCGCATCTCCGGGTTGGGCACCCCCACCAGCACCACCACGCCGGCCAAGTCCCGGGCGTAGAACGCCTGCTCGTAGGTCTGGGGCAAGCCGATGGCCTCGATGGCCACATCCACCCCGTGCCCGCCGGTCAGTTCCCGGATCCGTTCTACAGGGTCCTCGCGGGTGGAATTGACCGTGTGGGTGGCGCCGAACTCCCGGGCCCACTCCAGCTTGGTGTCGTCGATGTCGACCCCGATGATGGTGTGGGCCCCGGCCAGGCGCGATCCCTCGATGGCCGCGTCGCCGACGCCGCCGCAACCGAACACCGCCACCGAGTCGCCCCGGCCGACTCCGCCGGTGTTCATGGCCGCACCCAGTCCGGCCATGACCCCGCAGCCGATCAGCCCGGCCACCTCGGGGCGGGCCTCGGGATTGACCTTGGTGGCCTGGCCCGCCGCCACCAGCGTCTTTTCCGCAAAGGCGCCGATGCCCAATGCGGGTGACAGCTCCTGTCCGTCGAGCGTCATCTTCTGGGTGGCGTTGTGGGTGGCAAAGCAGTACCACGGACGGCCCCGATTGCACGCCCGGCAGTTTCCGCACACCGCCCGCCAGTTGAGGATCACGAAGTCGCCGGGGGCCACGTTGGTTACGTCCTCGCCCACCGACTCCACCACTCCAGCGGCCTCATGGCCCAAAAGGAACGGGAACTCGTCGTTGATGGCCCCCTCCCGGTAGTGCAGATCGGTGTGGCACACCCCGCAGGCCTGCACGGCCACGAGGGCCTCGCCGGGCCCCGGATCGGGGACTTCGATGGTCTCGACGCTGACGGTCTCGCCCTTGGCTTTGGCGATTACGGCTCGAACCTGCTGGGCCATCTGCTGCTCCTTTCGCCCGGCCATCGACCACTGCCGCCGAGGCCATCTGCCGCGAACCTACTACGCCCCGAGAAAATCAGGTGTCCAAGAAGCGGCGAGGAGGCGAGGTCAGCCGATCAGGTGTCCAAGA
>VYDF01000122.1:0-9986 GCA_009843565.1 Acidimicrobiia bacterium
GGTGGGAGGAGCGGTATGTGTTCCAGGGTGTCCACATGCTCATCGATGGCCAGGCACACGGAACCTGGGGTACCGAAGAGCGGCGCAATCGCCTCGTGTTCATCGGGCGCAATCTCGACCGGGCGTCGCTCGAGGCAAGCTTCCGGTCCTGCCTCGTATGACCGACTCGTCGCCCGCCCCGCAATGGCGGGTGGACCTCAAGGACTATGTGAGCGTGCTCGAAGTCTCGCCGCCCCGCCGCCAGGCCGTGGCCGGGTCGTTGGGCGGCGACGTTGTCCTCATCGACACCGCTGACGGATCGGCCGCGGCGTTGGAACGCCATGAAATGGGTGTTCTGAGCGCGGCGTGGTCTTCTGATGGGAGCCGCTTCGCGGTCGGTGGGCAAGACGGGCATGTCCGCATCTACGACCACACAGGAACCCCTGCGGGGTTCGTCGCTGGGTCTGAGTGGGCGACGGCGCTGGCCTGGTCGCCGGATTCCCCTCTGCTGGCGATCGGCGCCGGCCGTCGCCTGCTCATCGTCGACGAGGACGGTGCGGTTCTCCACGACTTCGACGATCAACCCTCCACGGTCACGGCGGTTGCCTGGTCGCCCGACGGCACGCGTGTCGGTGCGGCGGCGTACGGCGGCGTCGACTGGCACGACGTTGTCGGACCGCGGAGCGGACGTAGCCGGCGCTTCGACTGGAAGGGTTCGCTGCTCGCGCTTGTGCTGTCGCCCGATGGAAAGTGGGCCTGCGCCGGTGCACAGGACTCGACCGTTCATCTATGGAAGCTGTGGAGCGGCCGGGAACTCTCGATGGATGGCTATCCGTCAAAGATCGAGAGGCTCGCGTTCCGAGACGACAGCCGGTGGCTTGCGGTGGCGTGCCTGGGCGAGCTCACTGTCTGGGACTTCGGCGGCAGTGGACCCGCCGGAACGGCTCCGGCATCCTCATCCGGCCACGACAAGCACATCGAGGGTCTCGCATGGAGCCCGTCGGGCGCGTACATCGCTACGGGCGGAGGCGACGGCCGCACGATCGTTTGGCCCGCCCCGACCCGCGCCGGCCAAAATCTCTCTCCAGCCACTGCGGTCGAGTCGGATGTCTCGACCAGCCGGCTTCAGTGGGTCAGCGACGACGACCTTCTGATCGGGCGAGCCGACGGAGGCGTCGTCAAGCTCGCCATCTGACCCTGCCGGTCACGGCGAGTACGGCAGCGACGAATGATGCAGCACGATGCGCAACACACCGCTGGCGTCCTTCTTGTAGCCGAAGCTCTTGTCCACCTTGGTGACCTGGCTGTCCTTGTCGGTCATCGTCACCCATCCCATCCACATGGCGACGTCGCCGTCGACGAAGCTTGCCGCGGTCTCTGATTGCACATCTCGCCATCCCTTGAGGCCGAACCCGCCGTCGAGGGGATACTCCGGGTCGTGGCCGACGAAGTAGGAAAGCGCTCCCCGTTTGGTGGGCCGGAACGTCTGCTCGCCGCTCGCCATGGTGGGCTTGAACAGCACCGGCCCCAAGTCGTACCCGTAGATCTCATCTAGAACGCGCGAGGCCACCGCACGAGCACCGCCGATCCCGTCTGCTTCATAGGCCTTCGAGATCGCCAGCAGACCAAACCCCCAAGCACTTCGGGCCGCCGCCAACTCGGATTCGGTTATTGGCACGGCACACTTCTTTGCTCATCGTCGGTTACGTCCATTCCGACGAGCCTACCCAGACCTCAAGCTGGCATTCCGGCGTCGTAACCCTCTATGAGGCCTACCGCCGGACGCTCTCCTTTGCGGCTGAGGCTGGCCGGAAGGCCACTATGTGCTCGGCTTCAGTCGAGAGGTAGGGGCCGTCGATGAGGTCGACGCAGTAGGGGACCGCGGCGAAGACGGCATCGAGGCATTCTGAGATCGCCTTGGGCTGGCCCGGGAGGTTGATGACCAGCGCGCCATCGCAAATGCCCGCGGTCTGGCGGGACAGGATCGCAGTTGGAACTGCCTTAAGCGATGCCGTGCGCATAGCCTCTCCAAAGCCTGGCAACATCTTGGAACAGACTGCTTCGGTGGCCTCAGGAGTGACGTCCCGAAGGGCTGGGCCGGTACCGCCAGTGGTGAGGACGAGGCAGCATCCCGCTCCTGCAAGCGCCCGGATAGCTTCCTCCACTTGGTGCTGCTCGTCGGGGACAATGTCGGTCAGGGCCGACCACTCCGAGGCCAAGACACGATCGAGGTACTGGCGAATCGCAGGTCCACCACGGTCCTCATATTCGCCCCGGCTTGCTCTGTCGGAGACAGTCAGGATCCCTACAAGGGCGAGCCCCGACGGGTTGGGTGGTCCCTCGGAGGTGCTGGTCACTGCGACACTCTAACCCTCAAATGGGAATGACAATCATTCCTGCCATGATTTGAATTAGGAATCGTTCCTATTCCTAAACTGATCTTCGTGATGAGGCCCAAGTCGGGGGCGCCGAGCCTGTGAGCGCCCAACTCGAGTCCGCTACGGCAGACCCAACCCAAACGAAGCCCAACGCCAATTGGTCGTGGAGTCGCCGCTCCACTCTCTTGGCCCTCGCTCTCATTTCTGCCGTGTCGGTGGTTGTCGTCATCGGACTCGGTCCGGTGGGGGTAGCACCTTCGACAGTTCTGCGGATCATCGGGCACCACACGATCGGCGTGCCCGGGGTCGAGAACTGGGCGAGAACCGATGACGCAATCATCTGGGAAGTACGTCTGCCACGGGTGCTGCTTGGAGCGATCGTGGGCTCAACCCTCGGGGTCGTGGGAGTTACCCTCCAAGCCCTCGTTCGCAATCCGCTGGCCGAGCCGTACATCCTAGGCGTGAGTTCAGGGGCATCCACTGGTGCAGCCGCGGCGATCCTGTTCGGAATTGGCTCCGGGCTAGGCGCAGAGTCGGTGTCGATCATGGCATTCCTGGGTGCCCTTGGGGCCCTTGCCCTGGTGCTGGCGCTGGCCCGATCAACCGGTCGGATCACGCCCTCGCGGATGATCGTGGCAGGAGTGGCGGTCGGCTACCTGCTGAGCGCCACCACCAGCATGCTGATCCTTTTCGCCGATAGCTCCGAAGGGGCCCGAGCGGTGATGTTCTGGCTTCTCGGGTCGCTCGCTAATGCCGACTGGTCAACGCTGCCTCTTGGCTACCTCAGCATGGGCGCGGGAATGGTGGTCGTGTTTTGGTGGCGACGCCGCCTCGACCTGCTGGCCCTCGGCGACGAGACCGCAATGGCGAGCGGCGTCGATCCCGGGCGCACCCGATTGGTTCTCGTGGTCGTGGTGGCGCTGTGCGTCGGATTCGCCGTCTCACTTTCCGGCGGGATCGGATTCGTAGGGCTCGCCGCCCCCCACATCGCACGACGAATCACCGGTCCAATCCACCGCCATCTTCTCCCAGCGTCCGCCGCTCTCGGTGCCCTCGTCCTCGTTTGGGCCGACGTCGCGGCCCGCATGGCGTTGCAGCCTCGCGAACTGCCCATTGGCGTCGTCACCGGGGTGCTCGGGGCACCAGTCCTCGTTGCACTCGTAAGAAAGCTCCCCCATAACACCTGAGCGCTCGCGCTCTTGAGAAAGGAACCCCATGAAACTGTCACTGTTCAAGCTGCGAGCGGTCTTGCTGCTTCTCGTTATAGGCCTCGTGGCCTCGGCGTGCGGAAACGACGACGACTCATCCACTTCCGCTCCAGAAGAGGCGGTTGACGAGGCGGCCGCGGCCGAGCCAGCCGAGAGCGACCAGACGCCAGCTGAAGACGACGGATTCCCGCTGACCTTCACCAACTGCGACAGAGAGTTCACCCTCGACTCCCCTCCTGAGCGAGTGCTGTTGATGGAGGCCGCTGCGCCCTCACTGCTATTCGCGGCCGGTGCCATGGACCGTGTAATCGCCCGCATCGAGGACTTTCCCGAGGAGTACTACACCCCCGACCAGATGGCCGTCCTCGATGCCATCCCGGCATTGCAGGCCGAGGCGACCCCGACCGGCGGCGTCGAAATTTCGCTCGAGGTGATCATTGACTACGAGCCCGACATGGTCCTCGGCTACGACACCGCAACGATCGCCCACGATGCACTCGCCGACGTCGGCATCCAGCTCTATGTGATGCCCCCGTTCTGCGACAACCCGCCGACACCATCGTTTGAGAGCATCCTGGACGAGGTCCGCTTCTACGGGAAGCTCTTCGGCACGACTGAGGTAGCCGACGCGAGCGCCGCCGAGTTGGAGGCTGCGGTGGCCTCAGCATCCGATGCGCCAATTGCCGAGGGCAAGACATCCGCAGCGCTGTATGTCACCTCCGACGGCAGCACTCTCTACGCCTACTCGTCGCTCGGCATGGTGCATCCGTTGATGGAAGCCCTCGGCATGACCAACGTCTTCGCTGAACTCAGCGAGCGAGTGCCGGAGATCTCGGTTGAAGAAATCATCGGACGCGATCCAGAGATCCTGGTGCTGCTCTACGACGACACCGGTCTCACCCCCGAACAGATCAGCGCGTTTGTTACCGAACGACCAGGTGCCAGCAGCATCACCGCTGTGGCCGAGGGCGCGGTTTATCCGCTCCTGTTCAACTATGCCGAGCCGCCTACCCCCCTCGTAGTGGAGGGACTGGCAGTGCTCAGCGCTCAGATCGCCGAATAGCTGACCCATGCTTGCGGCCACCGGCATCGACCTGCGGCTCGGTGCAGTCGATGTCTTATCCGGGGCGCAGCTCTGCACACGCCCCGGACAGGTGGTGGGCCTCATCGGACCCAACGGCAGCGGCAAGTCATCGCTGCTGCGCTGCCTGTATGGGATGCTGCGTCCAAATAGAGGCGCTGTACTCATCGGCGATCAGCCGATCGAATCGTTGTCGCAACGCTCGATCGCACGTGCGGTCGCGGTTGTGACCCAAGACGCATCCGCCGACGGGATCGGCATCACGGTCGGCGAATTCGTGCTGCTGGGACGCCACGTGCATCGTGGCGACCATCAGAGCTTCACCGACGAGGATCGCGGTGTCGCGCTCGACGCGCTCGAACTGGTGGACCTGTCGGGCTTTGCCCAGCGCAACCTCCATGAGCTGTCCGGCGGGGAACGCCAACGGGTGATGATCGCCCGATGCATCGCCCAACAGAGTCCCGTGATGCTGCTCGACGAGCCCACCAACCATCTCGATGTCCGCTACCAGCACGAAATACTCACGCTGGTGCGGAGCCTCGAAATGGACACCATCGTGGTGCTCCACGACCTCAACCTGGCCAGCCGCTACTGCGACCATCTCGCCCTCCTCGACCAAGGCAGGGTCGTGTACCAGGGTCTGCCCGAAGACGTCCTGCAAGGCGATGTGCTCGAACCCGTCTACGGCATAGAGGTGCGCCGACTCGTTGATGGGGAACACACCTACCTCGCGTTTGGTCCCCACGCACTGTGATCGGTACCCAGCAATGAGCCAGCTACCCAACATCGTTGGTTCTGAGACCGACGTGAGAGTCCTAATTTGTCGTGACTGTTGCTGTGGTACCGAGTGGAAGCACCCCATGACCGATCACGACGAGCAGGTCGACGCTATTTCGGCGGTGGCTCGGGCACGCGTCGTTGGCTGCGTAAACGAGTGCGCGTACTCCAACGTCGTGATCGTGCGCTCCGGCCACGGGCAAACGGTGTGGCTCGGTGGGATCGACAACCCCGCTGTCACTTCTGCTCTGTGCGAGTGGCTCAGTGCCGGTGCCTCATACCCGCCACCTCAGGTCCTTCAGTCAAGACTCATCGCTCACCGGACAGGCGAGCCATGCGAAATCCGATTGCCGTCAACCTCGCGCCGCTAATACGGCTCGCGATACGGGCGGATGGGTGGGCCGAGCCGTGGCGATTAAGTGCAGTTGGGACAGGTTCCGAACACATCAAGCCGATGGGAGTTCGATTGGAACCCGGTCGTGCTCAGCGCCTCGTCGAGTGCTGCCTCAAGACTGTGTTCGGCCGCAGCAGGCATGAAAAAGTCGTCAACCCCACCACACACGGTGCAAATGGTGTGGTGGTGGTGGCCGATGATGTCAACGGAGAACTCGTAGCGAGTCGAGTCGTCGACTCCGGCGACACGTCGCACGACGCCCACGCTTTCGAGGTCGGCCATGTTTCGATAAAGCGAGCTTTGCGTCAGGCTAGGACGCAGTTCCAGAATCTCAGGGACAGTTGCCGGCCGACCGGCGCGAAGGAGGAGTTCCACGAGTTCCCGCCGGCCCTTGGTGTAGAGCTGGCCGGCTTCACGAAGGCGGGCCGATATCAACTCGTGGGTATCGACAAGCCGCGGGCCCATCGGCTCATCCTACTGAACCGCCCTGTGTTCCTTGACCTTGGCTTGTCGTCGACCGTCACCTAACACTGGGTCGGGAAACGCCCATATTGAGAGCAGCCGATGGCGTCAGCAACACGCGCATGGCGCTGAACAACTCGGCGCGGCTTGGGCAGGGACACAGCAGTCGTGGCCTTGCCAGGCACCGACGCCTTCTCGGGCTGCGACAGCGCCGATGACGAGCGCGGCGACTGGATCTGCCCACCACCATCCGAGAGCAGCGTTGGCGACTAGGCCCATCAACAGCACGGCTGACAGTAAGGTGCACAACCTTGTCTGGGCGGAATCGGCAACGACTGTGGCGGCCCCCATCCGACGTCCGACGGATCGCTTGAACGTCGCGAGGATGGGCATGACGATCAGCGACGCGATCGCGAGCCCCACACCGACGCTCGACGCCTGGGGTGCACGCTGGGCGAGCAGGTCTGTGCCCGCCGTGAACCAGACCCAACCCGCGAGGGCGAAAAACGAGGTGGCAATGAGGCGCAGGGCCTGGCGTTCACATTCCTCGTTGAGTCGGGCGCGGAACTGCCAGAGGACGACGGCGGCAGAGGACACTTCGATGGCGGAGTCGAGCCCGAACCCGATGAGTGCTGAGGAGTTTGCCGCGGCGCCCTCGCCAATGGCGACGACCGCTTCGGCACAATTCCAGGCCACGGTGAACCAGGCCAATCTCACTGCGTGGCGTCGCAATCGCTCAACGCTGTCGCCGGCGGCCATCGAGTCCGCAGAAAAAGAGGTCACGGTTGTAGATCGCAGTGATCGGAGTCCGGTGGGGTGAGCTGGAGCGAACACAGGGTCACAAGTGCGTCAGCCAGGCGGGGATTGGCGAGTTCGTATCGGGTTCGTCGACCTTCGGGCGTGGCGGTCACTAGTCCACAACCGCGCAGGCAGGCCAGATGGTTGCTGATGTTGGGTCGGCCGCAGTCGAGGTCATCGGCGAGTTCGGCGGGGTACGCAGGACCCGCGAGCAGGGCGATAAGAATGCGCTGCCGAGTACGGTCGGCCAAAGCCTCACCAAACCTGGCGAGCACATCAACGTCAATCGGCGCCGAGGTGGCTGTCACCCCACCAACTATAGTTCAGCCACGGCTGAATCGACACAACCCTTCTTAGCGGGCAAAATGAACGCGGTAATCGGGTACGGAGGATTGTGATGGATCTGTCGGAATACCTGGCGTCTACGGAGCTGGTTGACTGCACGGGTCGGGTGACGCACACGTTGACGCTGCTGCCCGACGGCATGGTCGAAGTGGTGACGGGTTCGGTCACCGCGATAGTGGATCCGCACTCGAAGTCGGTGGTGAGGCCCATCGGTGTCCGAGTTCACGACCAGGTGTTAGATCAAGCCAGTGTGCTTGCCAGGGAAGCGTTCGGCTGATCGGGCCTCGATGCCCGCAACTAGAGCCGCGGAAACGACTGCAGGTCAGAGATTGTCGGCTATGGCACACTAAGGCCATGTTCCGGGTCACCCAGTTTTCGGACCTTCACTTCAGCACCGAACCCGAGGGCGAGGCGCGCAATACCGACGATACGTGGGATGTGGTGTTTGCCGACGCCTTTGAGGCGGAAAAGCCGCTCCCCGATGTGGTGGTGCTTACCGGTGACATTGCGAATAACGGCACCGAAGCCGAGTACGCCAAGGTGGCCGGGAAGATGGCCCGCCTCCCGGTTCCCGCCATCGTATGCATCGGCAATCACGACAAGCAGGTGCCATTCGACGCCGTATTGCCGCGGCCGGGATTGAGCAACAGTCGCACGCTGCGGGGCGGGAACTGGCTGTTCTTGTTTGCCGACTCCAACTTGGCGGGGCGGGACCAGCGCCCCGACGGCTCACTGGTGGACCGCGACGACCGGATCAAGAAGGAAGGGCGTTTCGGGGACCGCGAGCTGATGTGGATGGCCGAGACCGTCGAGGCCAGCGACGCCGAGCATGCCTTCGTTTGGACCCACCATCCACCGGGCGCCTACGGCTTCTTCAGCAGCGGAAACTACGAGAACGAGTTCGCCCGGCTGATCGACCTGGCCCCCGCCATCAAGGGGGTCGGCGCCGGCCACACCCACACCTACACAGTGGTGGATTGCGCCGGGCGCCCCATCCACCAGTGCCCATCGCTCTCGGTCAACATCGACTTCGAGAACTTCACCACGCTCCCGCCCGGATACCGCACCTACGAATTCTGCGACGACGGCTCGATCAACACCGAAGCGCATCTGGTGGCCGAAGATCGGTGGCCGAGCAGTGAGCTTCCCGAAATTGCCTGCCGCCTGCTACGGGGCGAGATCAGCTACTGGGAGATGCAAGAGGAGTGGCACGGCGTGCATGCCCACTAGCCGCCACTAGGCAATCTACGGCTGGTACGGCAGCGACGAGTGATGCAGCACGATGCGCAACACACCGCTGGCGTCCTTCTTGTAGCCGAAGCTCTTGTCCACCTTGGTGACCTGGCTGTCCTTGTCGGTCATCGTCACCCATCCCATCCACATGGCGACGTCGCCGTCGACGAAGCTTGCCGCGGTCTCTGACTGGACGTCTCGCCATCCCTTGAGGCCGAACCCGCCGTCGAGGGGATACTCCGGGTCGTAGCCGACAAAGTAGGAAAGAGCCCCCCGTTTGGTGGGCCGGAACGTCTGCTCGCCGCTCGCCATAGTCGGCTTGAACAGCACCGGCCCCAGGTTGTACCCGTAAACCTCATCCAGAACCCGAGAGGTGACCGCACGGGCACTATCGATCCCCTCTGCCTCGTAGGCCTGGGCAATCGCAACCAGACCGATTCCCCAGGCGTTTCGAGCCGCCGTCAACTCAGAGTCAGCGATTGGCACGGCACGCTTCATTGCTCTTTGTCGGCCGCGTCGATGCCGATGAGGCTACCCGGGCCCCCTAGTAGGAACCCACCCGCGTCGCCGGCTGTCGTTTTCGGCGCTGGGGCCCTGAAGGAGTTTGCCCGGCTGATCCACCTGGCCGCCGCCATCAAGGGGGTCGGTGATGGCCACACTCACACTTACACGGTGGTGGACAGTGCCGGGCGCCCCATCCACCAGTGCCAGTCGCTTTCGGTGAATATCGACTTTGAGAACTTCACCACGCTCCCGCCTGGATACCGGACCTACGAATTCTGCGACGACGGGTTCGACCTAGCAGGACGCTGGTTAAGGGATATGTGAGACGGCCTCAAGGTAGATGGGGATCCCGTTGAGGATGCTCATTGCCGCAAGACTTTCGATGTCTTCGCTGGAAGAGCTGGCCAGGATGTTGCTGTTGGCTCCACCCGCGGAATTGGCTCGGTTCCAGCCCCCGGAGTGGCCCCATCCGTGGGGCAGGGCCACGGTGCCGGGCCCGACTTCGTTGCTGACCGTCACCCGAACTCGGATGGATCCAGACGCGGAGGTGATCTCGACTTCGTCCCCTTCAGTGAGGCCGAGCTGGCGGGCGTCGTCAGAATTGACTCGGGCGGTTAGGCCGCGGCCGTCGGGCATAAGCCTGGGCACATTGTGCATCCAGGTGTTGTGGGAGCGGAGCTCGCGCATGCCGATGAGTCGGAAGGGGTAGCGCACATCGTCGGTGTGTCTTGCAAGCTTCACGAGCTCGTCGAGCACTTCCGGTGTTGCCAGCTTCAGTTTCTTGTCAGGTGTCTGGAGCATCTCGTCGAGCTGGCCAGTGGGGAGAT
>VYDF01000122.1:9996-10750 GCA_009843565.1 Acidimicrobiia bacterium
AATGTCCATCAATCCTTAGCCGTGGGAGTAGTCGCGAACGAGCTTCTTGAATGAGATGCCATTGCGGCGCAATCCGAACCGGTCGCCCACCTCGCTGGTGCGGATCATGATGTCGAGGATCTGCCGCGGCTTGACTTGGTAGCCGAGTTTGGCCAGCCATCGGAGCGGTCGTACCGGATACGCGCCGCCGTGTCCCATGCGCCTGGCGATTTCATTGAGGATCTGCCATTCCTGGCGGACACCGTCGGGCGGCTCGATCACCGCGTCGGTTGCCCAGATCGCTGGGCGCAACATGTTGGCGAGGGGGCCGAGAGGAAGGTCCTCGCGCTCGTAGAAGTGGGCCACGGGCAGGACGTAATCGGCGTGCTTGTTGGTCTCGTTGATATAAAGGTCGAGGGCAAAGCTCACCTCAAGATGGTTGAGGGCCTGCTCCAGATCGGGGCCTCCTCCGGCGCTGCTGATTACCGGGTTGGCGCCCACGAGGGCGAGAGCTTTGATCTGGCCTTCGCCTGGTGTGAGGATGTCGGCGGCCAGGTCGACCGACGGGAACATTCCGTACACGTCGGGATGCCCATTTACCCGGGTTCGCACACTGTCGTAGGTATCCATGCCCGATGCTCGGGCGAAGCCCGCAATGTCGATGGCCGCCCAGCCGAACAGCAGTCCTCCTTCTATCTCAATGTTTCCGGTGAGGATCATCAGAAGGTCTTGGAGGTTGTTGTTGAGCGTGCCGAATCGCTGGGTGCAGGTGCCG
>VYDF01000122.1:10760-12429 GCA_009843565.1 Acidimicrobiia bacterium
GCCATAGACCACGGCACTTTGTGCCGCCGCGAAATCCCTCGCCAGTTGCTGAATGATTGCCGAAGGGATTCTCGAGTGTGACCCGCAGAATTCGAGGTCGAAGGGTTGGACGGCTTCGATCAGTGCATCAATACCGCTGGTATTGCGCTCGACGAAGGCTCGATCAATCAAGTTCTCATCGATAAGGGTTCGGATCATGCCCAACAACAGAAAGGCATCGGTCCCCGGCCGCACGAAAAGATGCTCATAGCGCCGCGCCGTCTCGGTGCAACGGGGATCAATGACGACGACGCGACCGCGGCGCTCCACGACGGAATCAAGCGCTTCACGAAACCGCGCTTCGGTGACAAGTGACCCATGTGAGATGAGCGGGTTCGCACCGATAACAACGGCGAAGTGGGTGCGCCAAAAGTCGGGCTTGGGAGTTACCGCCACCGATCCGTACAGCAGAGCGTTGGCCACCAACCGAGCACTGGCATCCTCGGAGTTGATTCCGTAGCGCCACTTGATCCCGAGTGCTTGTTGGAAGCCGGTAAGCGACATGGTGGCGGCGTAGCTGTACGCCATCGGGTTACCGGTAAACATGGCGACAGATTCGGAGCCGAACTCCCTTCGGGTACGGGAGAACCGCTGGGCGATGTCTTCCAGCGCATCGTCCCACGAGACGGGCTCAAATTCTCCGGCGTCACCGACTCGCTTCATCGGCCTCGTAATCCGATCCGGGTCGTAGACAACTTCGACTGCACCCTCAGCCTTGGTGCACAAGAAGCCTTCGGAGTGCACATGGTCTGGGTCGCCCTTAACCCCTACAAGGCGGCCCTCCTCGACAGTCGCAATAAGCCCGCACTGCGGCTCGCAGATACGGCAGTGGGTGTTGACAGTCTTGGTCGTCATTTCACTAGTAGACCTCGAAGTGGCGAACCGCCCTGGCGAAGTTCGCTTGCTGCGCCGGTCGGCGCCAGACCGACTCGGCCCCATCGCCCCCGACGCCCCCTTCCTCCACCTCGACGTGCTGCGAGAGATGAGCCAAGCCCTCGGCTAGGGCCCGACCCCCAATGCTGTTTGTATACATTTCTGATAGCATATCTGCATGCAGAGTACGAGTGTACGCATCGATGTGGCGACCCATCAGGAGTTGAAGAAGCTCGCCGCAACCCTCGGCACAACGGTGGGTGACACGGTTGCTCTGGCGGTGCGACGACTGCGACAAGACGGGATCGGAACTGAGCTATCGGGGCAACTCACTGACGACGAAGTGGGATGGCTCGATGCTGACCTCGGGTGACGTCGTCGAACTGGATCTCGGGCTTCCATTTGGTCGAGAAGCGGGGTTTCGCCACCCTGCGGTTGTCGTAACCGCCCAAAGGGTGCTCGACGCCGGGTCCAGTGTCATTCAGGTCGTGCCACTGACTTCGCAACTTCGAGGATTCGCGTCGGAGGTGGAGATCGAGGCCGATCCTGACAACGGTTTGGACCGCGCCTCGGCCGCTCAGTGCCAACACATCCGGGCCGTCGCGGCAAGCCGAATCGAAGGGTCAAGAGGAAACGTCGGTGGGGCAGCGCTCACCCAAATCCGCGAAGTGCTGGGCCTGATCCTCGACGCCCTCGGCTGATTTGGCTGGGAGGTAGCATTTCGCAGACTTCACTAACAGACGTCGAGGGGGAAGTG